>CAMWLE010000034.1 GCA_947175015.1 uncultured bacterium | reverse complement strand
TCACGCATAAAACGCGTGAAAACGCCTCGCGGTGGCGTAGGTGTGAAAAGTAACCTGCAACACAAATTTTATTCCCTGTACGATATCAGTGTATTGCATCAAGATAAAAAAATCAAGTAAAATTGCAGGTAATCCATAAAATAAGTTGCCGGCAGTATGGTATATATCTTGACAGAGGGGGATATTATGGTGGTATAATGATAATGTTATAGTGCAAATAGCCTGTTATGCAGCGAATCGCTGCAAGTTCAGGCATGGAGGGACTTGTAACAGACAGAAGAGGAATTATGGGGCAGGCAGGGGATTTTGGCTCTGACAGCAAAATTGAAAGGTATTGTAAAGATAATTGTTCCGCAATCGCTGTAAATTGGTGACAATACATTTATTATGTCGAAGGAGGTATCATGTAATATGAGTAATCAATTGGTATGGCACGAGCGGTTTAATATCGGAGTAGAGTTTATTGACAGGGAACATAGGAAATTGTTCAGTATTATGAACAGACTGTTTGCAAACAGTGGAAAGAATGAGAACAGTCAATGGATTTATCAGGAAGGAATCAAGTATTTTAAGGAGCATGCCATGAGGCATTTCGCAGAGGAAGAAGTCTACATGGCGTCTATTGGATACCCTGGATTTGACACGCATCGGCGTTTGCACGACAATTTTCGGCGCAAGACTGTGCCGGCGTTGGAGAGAGAGTTGGAACTGAGCAATTATTCTCAGGAGGCAGTCAACCATTTTATGGGGGTCTGTGCTGGCTGGCTGATAGGCCATACTTTGACGGAAGATCGTGCAATTACAGGTAAGACAGTAAGTAAATGGGTAGGGGTGTTGCCGGAAGAGGAACAAGCTGCCTTGCGGGAAGTGATCAAACAGCTTTTGTATGACTTGTTCAGACTGAAAGCGCGGGTAATCAGCGGCCATTATGGTGGAGAGAAGTTCGGAAAGGGAATCTATTATCATTTGGTCTATGCCAATAAGCAGGGAGAAAAATGGGAGAATATTTTGGTTTTCGAGGAAAAACTCCTGTTGAATACAGTTGGTCAGCTCATGGGCGATAATTCCAGTGAGTTGGATACTTTGATGGTGAATGCCACCAGGTATACGGCACAGCAGTTTGTACATCGTATTAAGGAGCATTTTCCTGCAGCGGAACAGTATGAACTGAAGGAGGAAAGTCTTCTTACATATGCACAGTTTACCGCTACATTTGAGAGAGAACATCCCCAATGCAGTTTGCTGTTTGATACCGGGGCGGGATATTTTGCGTATTGTGTCATTGCACCGCAATTGCTTCATGAGGGATTGGGGACTGCACTTACGGCGGAGAATGTCATGTCGGAAATCCATGAATATCTGAAGAAGAGTGAAGTGAGTCAGAAAAAGAAGATTCTTTTGGTAGATGATTCTGATGTTGTGAGACAGGCGATCAAGGGGCTTTTGGAGAGCGATTATCAGGTATCAGCGGCCAATTCCGGATTTTCTGCAATCAGAAGTATTACACTGGACAGACCGGATCTGATTTTGTTAGATTATGAAATGCCGGTTTGCGATGGCAGGCAGGTATTGGAAATGATTCGTTCTGAGAAGGAAATAGCGGATATTCCGGTTATTTTCCTTACAGGAAGAGTGGATGCGGAGAGTATCAGGAAGGTAATAGATTTAAAGCCGGAGGGGTATCTGGCCAAGACAATGAAGCCTGCGGAAATTAAGAAAAGTATTGATAATTACTTTAGTAAAAAAGAGGGTGCAAGGATGGAATAGAGCATCTGGGAGGCATTGACAAAACAGGATAATGAATAAGCGCATAGAAAAGTAGTATAACGATGAGTAAAGGGCAATTTATTTCTGGTTTCAGGAATAAATTGTCCTTTTGTTATTCTGCAAATGGTTATGTGCATTTTGGAGGCCTTCATTTGCATTTTGACTGTTCTCCTATTGCCATGGGATAGGATTGATGGATATAATAAGCACATCCTTATTGTAGAACAGAAAATGCAAAGGGCATCTTAAACTTTGGTGGTGTATTGTGGAATTCCAAATATGAGGAGGATGGATATGAAGGTAACACTGCAGAAAGTGGACCCGGGAAAGGAAGAAGTTATCATCCGATATCATGATATGACCCAGGAAGTATCTGATTTGGTCAAAATGCTCTCCGGCAGCAGGAGCAGAATTGCCGGAACGAAAGAGGATGTACGGCAAATTTATTATTTTGCGCCAGAGGATGTGTTTTATTTTGAAAGTGTGGATGGTATGGTATATGCCTGTCTGGAAAAAGAAGTTTACCGGGTGCGGGAGAAAATGGAAGATATTGTATACAAATATGGAAACTTGGGCATTGTCAGGTGTACCAGAACCATGGCAGTGAATCTGCATCGGGTGGAGTGGCTGAAAAGCCAGCCTGGAGGCCGAATCCTGGCTGCACTGCAGAATGGGGAAAAGGTGGTGGTTTCGAGAAAATATGCGGAATCGCTTCGTATGCGGCTGAAGGAAGGGAGCAGGAGAAACGGAAGGGGGATGGAGTAAGCGGTGTCGGTGCAGCGGAAGAGAAGGGGGGAAAATAATATCCGGTCTGAGACGGCCGAGAAGACAGGAGGAGTTATGAAGAAGTGGTGGAAAAATGAAAAATTGCGTCGGTATCTGAGTACGGAAATTGGTATTGAATATAAGGCTTGTCTGTATTTTTTTGCCATTTTGTTTTTTTATTCCATGTATTTGATTGTTCATGGAATTTATGCGGCAAATTTACTCCATATGCTGGAAATGATACTTGCTACTTATGGGATGGGATATTTGCAGGTGTTGGTATTGGATAATTTTGATGAGGCGGAAGGACTCACGAGAAAGGAATTGCTATATCTCTTGGTTTGCGCGGCATTGTATACAGGAATTAGTTATCTGGGCGGATGGTTTGATGGTAATATGGTTGCAACGGCAATTTTTGCGATGTATTGTGTTTTGATGTATATATGTGCTATTTTTGCCAACAGAGTAAAACGGAATATAGATACGGAGCAGTTAAATGTGATGTTGCAGGAATATAAACGGGGAGGGATGAGAGAAGATGAATGCAATGGAGATGATAAAACTGACTAAGACTTATGGTAAAAACAGAGGAATTCAGAATATAACGCTGGCAGTGGAAGAGGGGGATATTTTTGGGTATTTGGGGCCAAACGGCGCCGGAAAATCTACATCGATCAGGTGTATGCTGGGAATGATTTCAGCCGCTTCCGGTGAAGCATACATGCTCGGAAGCAGAGTGGGTGAACGACATTTTGTTGAAGTTTTGAATAGAGTGGGATATATGCCTTCGGAGGCACATTTTTATCCTTCTATGAGAGCAGGAGATGTGATCAAATATGCTGCCAGGCTGAGGGGAATGGATTGTGAAAAAGAGGCCAAACGGCTTTGCCAGGTGCTTGAGGTTAATTGTAATAAGAAGATTCGGGAATTGTCATTGGGGAATCGTAAAAAGGTCAGTATTGTCTGTGCTTTGCAGCACAAACCGGATTTGGTGATACTGGATGAGCCAACTTCCGGATTGGACCCTTTGATGCAGGAAGCTTTTTTTGAGTTGCTGATGGAAAGGAACCGGGAAGGGATGACTTGTTTTCTATCTTCCCATGTGTTGTCTGAGGTAAAGCGGTATTGCAGGCATGTGGGAATTCTGCGAGAGGGGGAGTTGGTAAAGGTGGACACTGTGGAAAATCTGACAAGAACAAGGCTGCATGCGCTGCGCAAGATTAAAATATATGGTGTGGCAGAAGTTCCTCAGATAGAAGGAATATCTGAGATCGCACAATGGGATGATGCGCTCACATTCTCCTATCAGGGAGAGATGACAGACCTTTTGAGAGCATTGCAGGGACAAAAGGTGAAGGATCTGTTGATTTCGGAACCTTCCCTGGAGGAAGTGTTTATGTATTTTTATCAGTGATGCTATGTTGTATCATAGGGAAATTCTATAAAGGAAGGAAAGCATTGAGAGCAGAGGAAAGGGGCAGCGTATGAGCTTATTTTGGCAGGAATGTAAGATGAATTTTAAGACAATGTTGGTTTGGGCCTTGTGTGTGGGAGGGGTGTGTCTGGGATGCCTGCTGTTGTATGACAGTTTGGGTGAATCCGTAGAGGGAATGTCCGACATATTTGCGAATATGGGGGCGTTTTCGGAGGCATTAGGTATGGATAGAGTAAGCATTGGTACTTTAGAAGGATATTATGCTGTGGAGATATCCATGCTGCTGTCTTTGGGTGGTGCACTGTATGGTGCAATGTTGGGCGCCGGATTGGTGGCGAAGGAAGAAGAGGGGAAAACTTATGAATTCCTGAATGCAATGCCCCTTGGCAGAGCAAGGATTCTGGCGCAAAAGTATGGAGCTTTTGTGGCATTGCTGGCGGTATTTCATGGAATCTGTATTTGCCTGATACTGTTTGGATTTGCATGGATGGGCAGTATGCCTGCTATGGGAAATTTTGCAACATATCATGGTGCGGCATGTCTCATGTGCATTGAAATAGGAACGATTTGTTTTCTGCTGTCGGTGTTATGTCGAAAGAGACCTGTAGGGGCGGCGGTTGGTATTGCGGTAATGCTTTATATGATGGACCTTATGTGCAGGGTGGTTCCTGCCCTGGACAAAGTAAAATATCTCACGCCCTTTTGTTATAGCAATGCCGCAGATATTTTTTCCGGTGGAGAAAAAAGCGAGTGGCTATGGGGAATCGGTTTGGGTGCGGTGGTATTGGGAGCAGCGCTTGGTATGTCGTTTGTGATATATAAGAGAAAAGATCTGATGTAATAGATATGTTGCCGTTCATATTAATGAGCTGTTGCAGGCGTTGGAGGACTTTGTTGTATGTTGAAAATTGATCAAAGAGGATGTATAATAACAGAGATAAATATGGATGTATCAGACTTTCTTGTTATTGTAGATTTGGGGCAGGACTATCTGATGAATAAAAATCGTGATTATGCAGAATTAGGGAGCAGAAAATGGGTAAAAAATTCAATGTGACCGGTTTATGTGTGCCTGAAAAACATTATATGGTGGATTTGACGGAGCGTGTAGGGGAGATCAGGCGAATGGTTGAAGCGGGGGATTATTTCACGATGAACCGGGCACGTCAATATGGGAAGACAACAACTCTGGCAGCATTGACAAGAGCATTGGAAGAGGATTATCTGATGATAAGTCTGGATTTCCAGATGTTGGGGAGTGCATCTTATCAAAATGAAAACATTTTTTCTCTTGCGTTTCTTCAGATTTTTTTGAGAGAATTGGGGAGAGTGAGAGAGACACACACCAATATGGATGAACTGATCAAAAAGATGCAGACGACGGTGAAGGAAAAGGACGACAGATTTGACCTGTTAGCATTATTTGATGATTTGCTGACTGTATGTGTGCATTCGGAGAAACCAGTGGTGCTTATGATTGATGAAGTTGACAGTGCGGCAAATAATCAAGTGTTTTTGGATTTTCTCGCCCAATTGCGTAGCTATTACATGGAAAGAGATATTAAGGGAACAATTGTTTTTCAGTCGGTTATTCTTGCCGGAGTTTATGATGTTAAGAACTTGAAGAGAAAATTGCGGCCTGAAGAAATCCATAAGACAAACAGTCCATGGAATATAGCGGCAGATTTCAATGTTGATATGAGCCTTTCGGAAGCCGGCATTCAGGGGATGCTGGAAGAATACGAAGCGGATCATCATACCCAAATGGATATAGAGGAAATGGCAAACTTGCTTTATAGTTATACCTCAGGGTATCCGTATTTGGTATCCAGGCTTTGCATGCTGATGGATGAGAAGTTTAAAATGATGGATGTTTTCGTAGAAAAGGAAAGTGCATGGACAAAAAAAGGTTTTTTGGAAGCGATGCGAACATTGCTTTCAGAAAGTAATACGCTGTTTGAATCAATGATTGGAAAATTGGCAGACTATCCGGAATTGGACAAAATGTTGAGAGAGCTTTTATTTGTTGGAAAGACGATTACTTACAGTCCTACCAGTCAGGTAATTCAACTGGCACTTATGTTCGGTTTTGCTAAAAATGAAGAAGGGAAGGTGGTTCCGGCAAACCGCATTTTTGATACACTGTTGTATAATCATTTTCTATCTGTGGACGAGAGGTATTCCTCTGATATTTATAAGATATCACTTCAGGACAAGAATCAGTTTATTGTGGATGGACATTTGAATATGCGAAGGGTATTGGAGAAATTTGCAGAGCATTTCCATGATTTGTATGGAGATTGCAAAGAGAGATTCATGGAGGAAGAAGGAAGAAGATATTTTCTTCTTTATTTACGTCCCATTATCAATGGGACGGGGAATTATTATGTTGAACCACGGACAAGAACTTTAGGTAGAACTGATATTATAATAGATTATCAAGGCGAGCAATTTATCGTAGAAATGAAAATATGGCGAGGAAATGAATATAATGTATGCGGCGAGGAACAACTTGCCAGATATCTTGATGATTATCATCTCAATATTGGTTATATGGTTAGCTTTAATTTCAATAAGAAGAAGCAGGTTGGTATTCGTGAAATCATTGTGGGCAATAAGATATTGATTGAAGCAATCATATAAGGTTTATATATTATTTTCTGGCAGTATGGTTCAGGAGTACTTCAAACATAAGTCTGTCATGTTCCAATGCTTTGGCATGAATCTTTCCTTTGTGCAGTTCTATGATGGATTTAGCAATAGATAGTCCAAGTCCGTAGCTGCCATCGGGGGTTCGTGCCTTGTCAGCCCGATAGAAACGCTCAAATACCCGGCTGAGGTCGCAGTCCGCAGCCGAGGCATAATCGTTGATGATCTGCAGATGAATATGTTTCTCCGCAGTGAGTTTTACTGCAATTTTCCCATTTCTATCACAGTATTTTGCGGCATTATCCATCAGGATAGACACTACCTGACGGAGCCTGGATTCATCACCGGCATAGATGATATCATCCGCAATATCAAATGTAATCAATTTCCCGTTTGCATGAATCAGGTGTTCAAAGGATTTTGCCGTGTCATATACGGCATCGCTCAGATTAAAAGGTGCGAGAACCAGAGTCTCTCCTTCATCCATTCTGGCTAAGGTGATGAGGCTGTGTATCAGGCTGCTCATTTTTGATACCTGGTTGTCTATGCTGTCAAACCATTCACAGTTGCCGTAGATCATTTTGGACAGTTCGTTGTCTGCAGAAATAACGGTCAAGGGGGTTTTTAACTCATGGCCGGCATCTGTGACAAATTGTTTCTGGCGGGTATAGCTTTCCTCAATAGGTTTGACTGCTTTGCCGGAGGCGAAAACAATGATCAACAGCACCAACAGGAAGCTGAAAATGCCAATGGTAACGGAAATCAGGAGCATGGTGAAAATGGAATACAGGTCGGAAGAGGCATTTATCAATCCAAGTTTTGTTTCAGAGGTGCCATCGGAGCTTATTTGAGTTATCATACGGTATTTGAAATATTGAATCCAGCCCGTTTCTTTTCCCTTCTGACAAATGTCAGCCGCAATCAGTTGCAATTCCTCTTCATCATAATGTTCTGCGGCATCCTGACGAATTTCTTTGATAGTTCCATCCGCATTGAGCAAAAGCAGACAGCCATCAAACCGGATTTGCAGTTTTACATCAAAAGCACGAAATAAGTCTGTGGTATTGTCAAAATGGTTCTTGGACAGGATATGATTAGATGTATAGGGTGGTATTGGTTCCGGGTTCCGGAGTGAGTCATCTTCCGGAGGCGGTAACATTTCCGGATAGTGTGTGTCCATGATACGATGCAGACGAGAATCTAACAGGCGGTTCGTCTGGAACATAAAAACGCAATTAATGGTTGTAATGACCAATAATATAACAGCAAACAGAGCAGCGGCAGTAATGGATATGAATTTTCTGCGAAGTTGTGGAATCATGGGTGGGAGGCTCCTTTCTTTTCAAGACAATATCCTACACCGCGTATGGCTTTGATGCCTGCAGGTGCTCCCAATTTGTCAATTTTTTTCCTCAAATTGGATATATATACCCATACAATGCTTACTTCCACATTGGTATCCCAGCCCCAGATGCGCTCCATAAATTGCTCTGTGGAGATGATGATACCAGGAGACTGCATCAAAAGCTGAAGCATCTGGAATTCTCTGCTGACCAGACGCAGGGAATTGTTCTGGAAGCTTAATTCAAAGGTGGACTGGTCAAGAATCATTCCCTCATATTCCAGAATGTCTGTTTGGTAATTCTCTTTTCTCCGCAGCATGGCCCGCACTCTTGCAAGAAGTTCACTGGCGGCAAATGGTTTTGGCAGATAATCGTCTGCGCCTGCATCCAGTCCGTTTACTCTGTCTTCGATATCTCCTTTGGCGGTCAGCAGCAATACAGGGGTTTTACACCCTTCTGTCCGCAGGCTGCGCAACACTTCCAATCCGTCCATTCCCGGCATCATAATGTCCAGCACAATACTGTCATAATGTCCGTCCAGGGCATATGCAAGAGCATCCGTTCCATTGGATACGGATTCCACACTGTAATGATTATGTTCAAAAAGGGCGGTCAAAGCCCTGGCAATGTCTTTGTCATCATCTGCAATTAAAATGCGCATGAGATAACTCCTGTTCTGATTTGATTTCTGTCTCCACATTATATCATACTTTTTCCGGAAGAAAAACACAAAAGATTCACATTTTATTTAGGCAGTATTTAGGTTTGACTGTTATGATGTATTTAGCAAAAAGATACGGGGCATAAGGAGGCAGAGTAATGGGCAAAAAAGCAGACACACAAATGGTTTTTCAGAGATATGAGATAAAATATCTGCTTACCGGAAAGCAGAGAGAGAAAATCATGGCAGCCATGAAACCTTATATGGTTTTAGATCAATATGGGCATAGCACGATACGAAATATCTATTATGATACAGATACATATCGTCTGATCAGAGCCTCATTGGAGAAGCCGGTCTACAAAGAAAAACTTCGTGTAAGAAGCTACAAATTGGCTGGGCCGGAGGATGAGGTTTTTGTGGAGCTGAAGAAGAAATTTGATTCTGTTGTTTACAAACGCCGTATTGGATTCTCACAGAGATGCGCCACAGAGTATTTGGCAGGCAGAGCGCAACCGCCGATAGAGACCCAGATTACGAATGAGATTGATTATTTCCTGCATTTTTACAAAACATTGGCTCCAAAAGTATTTCTCTCATACGAAAGGGAGGCATATTTTACAAAAGAGCCAAGTGAATTTCGGGTTACTTTTGACGAAAATATTTTGTGGCGGGAGACGGATTTATCCCTGAGAAAGGGTATTTATGGAGAATCCATTTTGGAGCCGGGACAGGTGTTGATGGAGATTAAGACTCCGGGAAACCTTCCATTTTGGATGGTAAAGGTATTGTCTGAAGAGAAAATCAGGAGAACTACCTTCTCAAAATATGGAACTGCTTATCAAATGATCATGGCAAGGGAATATGGCAGCGAGGCAATCGGTGCGAGGATGGCATTGGGGTAAGGCAGCAATGGGGTAAAGGTCGGTGTTGGGGAAGCGGGCAGTTTTTGAGAAAGTGTCACAAATGATGAAGAAGAACATTAGAAGAGAATATTAGAAGGAGAGTTTGGCTATGATGAACACAATTTTCAGGGGGATATTCGATTCCCAGCTTACATCAGTTATTTCAGTTTCGGATTTTTTATTATGCCTGGCAGTGTCTTTGCTGATTGGATTGCTGCTGGCAGGAATTTACACTTATAAGAATCGTTATACCAAAGGTTTTTTGGTGACATTAGCCACACTGCCGGCGGTGGTGTGTGTGGTCATTATGATGGTGAATGGCAATATTGGTACAGGAGTAGCGGTGGCAGGGGCGTTCAGCCTGGTACGTTTCCGCTCCGCTCCCGGTACGGCGAAAGAAATCGGTGCGCTTTTTCTGGCTATGTGTACCGGATTAATTGCAGGTATGGGATATTTGGGATATGCGGTTTTGTTTGCTTTGATTTTAGGCGGTGTAATGCTGCTGTACAATAAATTTGACTTTGGGGCGAAAAAGAATGGGGAGAAATACAAGGTACTTCACATTACGATTCCGGAAGATTTGGATTATACAGGTGTATTTGATGAGATTCTGGAAAAATATACCCATTCTCATGAATTGATGCAGGTGAAAACAACCAATATGGGCAGTCTCTTCAAACTTACTTATCATATGGTACTTAAAAGTGCAGAAGAGGAAAAGGAGTTGATAGACAAGCTCCGTTGCAGGAATGGCAATCTGGAAATCTCCATATCTCACCAGGAAACGGCGGTCTGTGAATTATAGTAGTTTAGAAAGGAATGAAAAAGATATGAGTAGAAAAATGTTTCATAAGTTATGCTCCATGGCGGTGGCGGCCGGATTGCTGGCATGTTCTCTGACATCTTGCGGCGGTGTCTCGGATGTGGTGAATGGGAGTGGGGACAGTGTATCAGGCGTCTATGGTAACAGTCAAGTGGATGGAGAAGATAGTAATAATGAAGTGGGTGGTGGGCAGCAAACGAATGCCATGGCGGTAAATGCGTCTGCGGTTAATTTGCTCACTGTGGAAGATATGTTCACAGACAGGGATCTGCGTGGGGATTACACGGAGGCGGAATGTGAGAAAATTACCTTGTCAGGCAACTTGGCACAGTGCAGTTCCAAAGCGGTTCAAATATCCGGCAGCACGGTTACGATAACTAAGGAGGGGGTATACCTGTTATCCGGTACTTTGCAGGAAGGGATGATTGTGATTGCAGCAGACGACACCGAAAAGGTTCAGTTGGTGCTTGACAATGCCTCCATATCCAATAGTGCCAATGCCGCAATCTATGTAAAATCTGCGGATAAGGTATTTATCACATTGGCAGCAGGGACCACCAATAGATTGGAAAATGGAGGAAGTTATGCCGTTCTTGATGACAATAATATAGACGGTGTTATTTTTGCCAAGTGCGATCTGACCATAAATGGTACGGGAAATCTGGAAATTACGGCAGCAGAAGGACATGGTATTGTATCAAAAGATGATGTGAGAATTGCAAGCGGCAATTTGACTATCACGGCTGCCGGACATGGGATTTCAGGTAAGGATAGTGTCCGTATTGCTGACGGCACCATTTCCGTTATTTCCGGCAAGGATGGGATTCAGTCCAGTCATGATACAAATGCGGAAAAGGGATATGTCTATATCAGAGATGGTGAATTTACAATTACCGCTGATGGAGATGGCATCAGTGCCAGCAAGACTTTGCAGATTGACGGCGGAAGCTTTGTGATTGTCACAGGTGGCGGCAGCGGTAACAAGACGGTTGCAAAAGACGAGAATGGTGAATCCGTGAGTGCGAAGGGAATCAAAGCGTCAGAGGCTATAGTGGTGAATGGGGGCATTTTTATGATAGATGCTCAAGATGATGCGTTTCATTCCAATGCGGATCTTATGATAAATGGTGGTGAGTATGAAATTGCTACCGGAGATGATGGATTTCATGCGGATGAAATGACTACGATTGCAGGCGGTTCTATTAACATTACTACCAGCTATGAAGGAATTGAGGGAAATGATGTTGTAATTTCAGGAGGAAATATTAAGCTATATGCCACAGATGATGGTGTGAATGCAGCAGGCGGCAATGATCAGAGTGGATTCGGCGGCATGTTTGGCAGGGATAATTTCGGGGGTGGCAGTGATGCTTCGCTGCTGATATCCGGTGGTATCATTTATATTAATGCGGATGGAGATGGGATTGATTCTAATGGTTCCCTGACGGTTACAGGAGGTGAAGTTTATGTATCCGGTCCGTCAAGTAGTGCCGATGGAGCGCTGGATTATGACGGTGTTGGACAGATTACAGGAGGTACTGTGGTAGCGGTGGGAAGTTCGGGCATGGCAATGAATTTTGGCGATACATCTACCCAAGGCTCCATCTTGCTTAACGTTTCCAGTCAGACAGCCGGAACGGAGATTGTGGTAAAGGATGCCGCAGGAGAAGAATTGATTGCTTACACGGCGGAAAGTGCGTTTAACTCCGTCGTTGTCAGTAGCCCCAAGATGGTGCAGGGAGGTACCTATACTATTTTGGTAGGGGAAAGTGAACATTCTATAACGCTGGAAAGCTTGATCTATGGCAGCGGTATGGGTGGTTTTGGGCCAGGCAGGGGCGGCGGAGATGGCCGAGGTAACCAGGATGTTCCTGGAGGTCCCGGTAACTGGCAAAACCAAGATGGTCAGGGAGGCCGAGGTAACTGGGGAGACCAGACTACTCAGGGAGGTCGAGGTAACTGGGAGAATCAAGATGGTCAGGGAGGTCGAGATGGCATAGGAGGAGAAATTCCAGATGGCCAAGGACAGCACCCGGAAGGAAACCAGCCGCCGCAGATGGGTCAGATGCCGGAGTGAACAGTAACCCTTTTCAGGTTTGTCTGTTAAATTCAGAATCTCGTATATCTTGCGCGGAGGAAATATCCATGATAAGATAAAACTGAGGCATAAATTAGATGAAGAGGACAGTAATCAGGAGATGGGAGGGTATTATGGCAAGAACTGTTGGCATAGGCATTCAAAGCTTTGAGAAATTAATAGACAGTCAATGCTTTTATATAGACAAAACAGATTTTATCAGGGAATGGTGGGAAAGAGGGGATGAAGTGACTTTGCTCACCCGCCCAAGAAGGTTTGGGAAAACATTGAATATGAATATGCTGGAACGTTTCCTGTCCATAGAATATAAGGGCTGCGGTCAGGTATTTGAGGGGTTATCCATATGGAGGGAAGAAAAGTATCGGAAGCTTCAGGGAACTTATCCGGTGATATTTTTAAGTTTTGCCAGTGTGAAAGAAGCTACTTTTCAGGAAGCTCAAAGGAGCTTGCTTTATCTGATAGAAAAATTATATAACCGGTTTGATTTTTTGCTGGAAGGGAATTGCCTCAATGAAAAGGAAAAAAGATTCTATGAAAAGGTTTCTGCGGAGATGGATCATTATGCGGCAGTTTCCTCTATTGCGACGCTTTCAGAGTATCTGGCAAGGTATTATGGGAAAAAGGTAGTCATTTTGCTGGATGAGTATGACACCCCCCTTCAGGAGGCATGGATATATGGCTATTGGCAGGAGATGACAGAGTTCATCAGAGGGTTGTTTAACGCCTCTTTTAAGACAAACCCATACCTGGAGCGGGCAGTCATGACTGGGATTACAAGAATAAGTAAAGAGTCGATTTTCTCTGACTTGAATCATTTGGAAGTAGTAACCACTACATCGGAGAAATATGAGACCTGCTTCGGATTTACAGAAGAGGAAGTATGGGAGGCGTTGGAAGAATATGGTCTGTATGGGAGCAGGCAGGAGGTAAAGAACTGGTATGACGGTTTTATATTTGGCAAGAAAAAGGATATCTATAACCCATGGTCCATTATAAATTACCTGGATAAAAAGCGGTTGTCCACATATTGGGCTAACACCAGCAGCAATAGCCTGGTGGATAAGCTGATTCGCAGAGGAGACCGGCAGGTGAAAATGGATATGGAGGAACTTTTGAAGGGAATGTGTATCCGCGTTCAAATAGATGAACAGGTCAACTTTGACCAATTGGATAAAAGAATGGGGGCGGTGTGGAGCCTGCTGTTGGCCAGCGGTTATTTGAGGGTGAAGGATTTGGTTCAGGATTTGGAGTGGGGGAAGGATATTTATGAATTGGAACTGACGAACCGGGAAGTTCGCATGATGTTTGGAAAAATGATCGAAGGATGGTTCAAGGAGTCAACCCCGGAGTATAACGATTTCATCAAATCCATGCTGGCTGGAAATGTGAAGTCCATGAACGCTTATATGAACAGAGTAGCATTGGATACGATCAGCTTTTTTGACAGCGGCAGGAAGCCGTCTGAAGCTGCGGGGCCGGAGCGTTTCTATCATGGATTTGTGCTGGGACTGGCAGTGGAACTGGCAGATCGTTATGTGATCACATCCAATCGTGAGAGCGGCCTTGGGCGTTATGATGTCATGCTGGAACCGCGTAAGCAGGAAGACGATGCGATTATTATGGAATTTAAAGTTCGTGACCCGGAAGAAGAGATGTCTCTGGAGGACACAGCCAGAGAAGCGCTGAATCAGATAGAATGTCGGAATTATGCGGCAAATCTGGAAGCGAAGGGGATTCCGATGGAACGGATTCGGAAGTACGGGTTTGCGTTTGAAGGGAAAAAGGTTTTGATTGTATAGCGGCTTCTGCTTTTGATTGTGCGGGAGTGGATGTTAAGTTTTATATAAGTGATCTGACAGGAGGAGATTATGAAATTTGTAAAGTATTATGATATTGGTTTAAATCTGTTCTGCAAACAGTTCCCTGATCCTGAAAAAATAGTGAAAGACGCAGAAGAAAATGAAGTATGCTGTATCTTGACCGGAACAGATATAAAAGAGAACAGGAAAATAAATGATTACGTAAAAAGGCATGATGTCTTTGGAACAGCCGGAATACATCCTCATAATGCGGATCGTGCAAAACAGGAAGATTTTCTGTTGATGGAGCAGATGTTGTCGGAGAATCAGAAAATGGTTGCGGTGGGAGAATGCGGACTGGATTATGACCGAATGTTTTCGACAAAGGAGAACCAGATCAGATGCCTCGAAAAGCATATTGTCTTGGCAGAAAAGCTGAATAAGCCGCTGTTTCTTCATGAGCGCAGTGCGGTGGGCGATTTTATAAAAAGATTTAAGAAGCACCCGGATATTTGTACGAAATCAGTTGTGCATTGCTTTACCGGAGACAGAGCAACATTAGAGCAATATCTTTCCATGGGATTCTCAATTGGTATAACAGGATGGATTTGTGATGACCGCCGCGGAAAAGAATTACGTGAAGCAGTACGTATTATTCCGTTGGACAGGATTTTAGTAGAGACAGATGCGCCATATTTGACACCTAAGAATGTTCCGGGACTGAACAGAACCAATGTACCGCAGAATATTAAATATGTTGTCAGAGATTTGGCCAGGTATATGAAGGTGTCAGAAGATGTATTGGCTGAGAACGCCAGAAAGAATACGGAGAGAATATTTCAGATAGATACCGCAGGTCATTAGATGATATATTATCTAAACTCCTGTACATTGGACTGCATTACCTTGTATGAAAGTCCGGGGATTACTGCGAGTGTCTGTCCTTTCACAGTACCCCCGGTGTAAAAAGGAAATCTTGTCATAATTGCGGACATTTTTCATGTATTTATGTGAATGACACTGATATCAGTACTATTTCCCATGAGCAATACTATGACTTGATTGCAGGTGTATTTCAGGATTTTTCTATGTTTGCATTCTCGGTAAATGAGAATATCAGTATGAAACCGGAAGATAAGGGAAGTATAGCATATTTCATTGTGGATGAAAGTTCGAACGGGAGGTTACTATATGAAAAGGTTTAATGTAACAGGGGTATGTATCCCAGACAGGCATTATATGGTTGATCTGTCAGAAAAAGTAAATAAGATAGTCAACGAATATATTTGTCAGGGGGCATATTTTACGATTAACAGAGCAAGACAATTTGGAAAAACGACCATTATGAATGCGTTGGATATGCAGATGAGAGATGAATATATTGTGCTGAGCATCAGCCTTGAGGCGGCAGATGATTATTTTACAAATCTGCAGGTCTTTGTGAATGGCATTGCCATGGATATCGCAGAGGAACTCAAAAGGAATAGTGCAGATGACAGCGTTATAAATGAATGGGCACAGAAAATTGAGGGGGATTATCCTCTGAAAATGTTGGGAAGGAAAATTTCATCTTTGTGTGCACAATATGATAAAAAGGTTGTGCTGATGATAGATGAGTCAGACAAGAGTTCGGATAACCAGATATTTTTAAGTTTCCTGGGAATGCTTAGGGATAAATATTTGAAAAGGGAGATGGGAAAAGATACCACATTCCAGAGTGTCATTTTGTCAGGTGTATATGATGTCAAAAATTTGAAACTCAAAAATTGCCCGGAAATGGGGGAAAAATATAACAGCCCATGGAATATAGCGGTTGATTTTCAGGTTGATATGAGCTTTTCTAAGAGGGAGATTGCAGGAATGCTTGAGAAATATTCCGCAGATACAGGTATTTACATGGATGTGCAGGGTGTCAGTGAAAAGATACATTTTTATACGGAAGGATATCCCTTGCTTGTCAGTTGGATATGCAAGTGGATAGATGAATCAGGGAGAAGGGAGTGGACACTGCAAAATGTGGAGAATGCGGAAAAAGAATTGCTAAGAAGCGATAATACTTTGTTTGATGATCTGGTTAAGAATGTGGAAAATAACAGGGAACTTAAAAAAACGATAACAGGTATACTTTTGGATGGATTGCAGTTGCCTTTTGTAAAATCAAATCCTGTGATTAATCTTGGTGTAATGTTTGGAATATTGTCTGAGAGAAACAGAGAAGTGGTAATTGCAAATGTTATATTTGAAACCTTTCTCTACAACCATATCATAGCAGGGAAATTGCAGTCACAGTATTCGTTTGGACTGGAGAAAAATCAGTTTGTTGAGAATGGCTGGCTTGATATGGAAAGAGCGCTTCAAAAATTTCAGGAGGTTATGAAAGCGGAATATAGAAGTGGGGATATCAGTTTTATTGAGCGTCAGGGGCGGTTATTGTTTTTGTGTTTTATGAAACCGATAATTAACGGAAAGGGCAATTATTATGTGGAGCCTGAAACCCGAAGTAATTCAAGGATGGATGTAGTGATATCTTATGGTGGGCGCGAATATATCGTTGAACTGAAAATATGGCATGGACAGCAATATCGGGAAAAAGGATTAGAACAACTGGAAGGTTATCTTGACAGTAGGAATTGTAATAAAGGATATTTAATAAGCTTCAATTTTCATAAAAACAAAGAATATTTGCAGCATAAAATATTTTTGGGAAAAAGCCAAAAAGAAGTGTTTGAAATAGTTGTGTAATGTCAAATGTTTTTTAATTTTAGCTTATAACACACATAAAATATATTGATTTTACTTATGATGTGAAGTGTGCTATACTAAGTGTGTAAAGAAATTCTAAGCGGTCAAGAGGGCGTGCAGCCCCCTTTGGTACGCCCACTAAGAATTTCCGGGGCTGCTTTCATAGCGGACCTTTTGCACACGGAAGAATGCGAAGTGAGCAAGCTCATTTTGCGTATGCAATCTTCCGGATTTGCACCAGTTCATTGATTGTTTATGCCTCTGCGAGAGGCATTATTGCCGTTGGCGGCATGACGGGAATTGTTAGAAAAGCTGCTTTCGATAGAAGAACTGTATATGTAATAGGGTATGTATGGTTTTGACAGGACATAGGAGCGAAAGTCTTATGATTTGCCGGAGCAAAATGTTGTCATCAGGCGGCGGAGAATGGAGGAAGAAATGGTTAAGGCAATTGTTGGGGCTAATTGGGGAGACGAAGGAAAAGGAAAAATTACTGATATGATGGCGCAGGAAGCGGATATTGTGGTTCGTTTTCAGGGGGGCGCCAATGCTGGGCATACCATTGTGAATCACTATGGCAAATTTGCATTGCATACACTGCCATCGGGTGTATTTTACGATCATATTACCAGCGTGATTGGCAATGGGGTAGCGCTGAATATTCCGTTGTTGGTGAAGGAGATACAATCTATTGTGGATAAAGGAGTGCCAAGTCCGAAGATTCTGGTGTCGGAGCGGGCACAGATGGTCATGTCTTACCATATTTTATTTGACCAATATGAAGAAGAACGGCTGGGTGGGAAGTCTTTCGGTTCTACCAAATCAGGCATTGCTCCATTCTATTCTGATAAATATGCCAAGATTGGATTTCAGGTAAGCGAGCTTTTTGATGATGCGCTGCTAAAGGAAAAGGCAGAGCGTATTTGTGAGACAAAAAATGTACTGTTGGAGCATTTGTATCACAAGCCTTTGATTGATTCTGGTGCGCTTTTGGAGGAATTGCATGGTTATAGGGATATGATAGCGCCTTATGTGTGTGATGTGTCCGCTTTTTTGGACAGGGCTTTGAAAGAAGGCAAGACGATATTGTTGGAAGGACAATTGGGTACTTTAAAAGATCCGGATCATGGAATTTATCCTATGGTGACATCTTCTTCCACACTGGCTGCTTTCGGAGCTATTGGTGCGGGGCTTCCTCCTTATGAGATCAAGCAGATTGTGACGGTTTGCAAGGCATATTCTTCCGCTGTGGGAGCAGGTGCTTTTGTGTCAGAATTGTTCGGAGATGAGGCGGAAGAGCTGCGCCGCAGGGGTGGCGACGGCGGAGAGTATGGCGCTACCACAGGACGCCCCAGGAGAGTGGGCTGGTTTGACTGTGTGGCATCCAGGTACGGTTGTCGTCTGCAGGGAACTACGGATGTGGCATTTACTGTGTTGGATGTACTGGGATATCTGGATGAGATTCCAGTGTGCGTGGGTTATGAAATTGACGGGGAGATTACTACGGATTTCCCGGTGACGGCGAAATTGGAGAAGGCGAAACCAGTGTTCGAGAAGCTGCCCGGCTGGAAATGTGAGATAAGAGGAATTAAGAGATACGAGGATCTTCCTGAAAACTGTAAGAAGTATATTGAATTCATTCAGGAGAAGATAGGATATCCCATTACAATGGTCAGCAATGGTCCGGGCAGGGAGGATATCATATATACACCGTGGAAAAAGGGAGTATAGAAAGAATAGAGCATATGGGGCGGCATGACTGGAAGTGTGAAGGAAATATAAATCATTCCGGGAAGGATGGCTATGGTTGCAAATCTGGAGTATTTTAAGGTGTTTTACTATACGGCAAAGCTGGGAAGTGTTACCGGAGCGGCAAATGAACTCTCCATATCCCAGCCTGCGGTAAGTCAATCCCTGAAACAGTTAGAACGCATTCTGGAAGTTCCGCTGTTTCGGCGTGCCTCCAAAGGAATCCGGCTCACAGGAGAAGGTCAGCTACTCTTTGCTTATGTGGAAAAAGGTTATGAGCAGATAGAACAGGGTGTGGAAAAGGTCAGGCAGATGCGGAATCTGGACTTAGGTGAGGTTTACATCGGTGCAAGTGATATGACACTGCGATTTTATCTGCTTCCTTATCTGGAAGCGTTTCATGAACGATATCCCGGCATTAAGGTTACGGTCAGAAATGCGCCTACCCCTGGTACTCTGAAGCTTCTGCGGGAGGGCAAGATTGATTTCGGGGTGGTTAGCACACCGTTTGAGCGGTGTGGGGATATTCATGCGGAAGCAGTGCGGGAAATCGAGGATGTGTTTGTGGCGGGCAGGCGGTTTATGTCCTACAAGAATAAAATGCTGGATTTCCAGGAATTAGAGCAGCTCCCCATGATTTTCCTGGAGCGGAATACCAGTACCAGAAACTATATGGACACTTACCTGGAAAGAAATGGTGTGTCATTGCGGCCGGAATTTGAATTGGCCAACAGCGACATGATTGTACAATTTGCGCTGAGAAACTTGGGGATTGGCTGTGTGGTCAGGGATTTTGCAAAGCAGGATTTGGATTCAGGGATGCTTTTTGAACTGATGTTTAATAAAATGATACCTAAAAGAGAGTTTTGTGTGGTGACAAGCAGCAAGACGCCATATTCTGTGGCGGCAGGAAAGCTGTTGGATATTATGGGAAAGACATGTGGTGTCAGTGAGGATATGTCCGAAGCAGAATAAGGTTGTTTTGCGGGATGCGGAGTGGGATAAGAAGAAAATGATTCGGAATATAATATTTGATATAGGAAATGTGTTAACAGATTTTCGCTGGAAAGGATTCCTGCAGGATAAGGGATTTGATGAGGCAATGATAAAGCGCATAGCAAAAGCTTCCTTTATGAGTCCTCTATGGAATGAAGTGGATCGTGGTGTGTGGGATGTAGATAAGCTGATGCAGGAATTTGTCAGAATGGACCCGGAGATCGAGAAAGAATTATATATGGCGTTTGAGAATATCAGGGGTATGGTGACAAAGCGTGACTATGCCATTCCCTGGATTCAGGCATGGAAGGCAAAAGGGTATGGTGTGTATTATTTGTCCAATTTTTCGGACAAGGCATATACGGAATGTATAGATGCCCTTGATTTCCTGCCTTACACCGACGGAGGAATTTTATCATATCGGGAGAGAATGATTAAACCGGATGAGGGAATCTATCGGTTGCTGTTGACACGATATGGATTAAAGGCGGAGGAATGTGTCTTTATTGACGACACACCGCAGAATGTGGAAGCGGCCAGGGCACTTGGCTTATCAGGAATCGTATTTCAGACGAAGGAGCAGGTGGAGGAAGCGCTTGCAGAGTTGGGCTGCGCATAACCCTGATATTTCCCTTGTTTTTTCGGATTGCACAATCGTCTCCATAGACATAGAGCGAACGCTTTGCAGGAAATAAGTTGCCGGCAATATTATTCGGTTATTGGTGAAATGTATCTTCCGGCAACTTATGAATGGCATGGCTGAGCGGTTACGTATTTTGTGAGGATTCGCAGGCATTTGTGCTGTCTTGCCTTTTGTCAGTAGTGTTGGGATCTCCTATGGCGGGTTTATTGGTCAGCCTGCTGTAGAGCCATGTGTATATCCAGATGAGCAGCGGCAGAGCAATGGTGGCGGCCAGGCAAATGCGAAACCAGTCAGCAGATGCGGAACTATCCGCAATGGCTGCCACGAAAGTGATGAGGTATAACAGAACCAACAGCACGACACCTGTCAGGGCAACAATTTGTTTTGAGGTAACTTTTCTTTTTTCAGGAGACTTTCCTTCTTTTTTCATATTCACATCATTCCTTTCGTCATGGTTCCATGTGAGTGCAAGATTCTTACAGTGGTATTTTGCATTGCAGTCATATTGTGTTCGGTGGTCATAATGCAATTCGGAGTTGACATCTGTCAGTAGTTATCATACTATAATTTTCAGGTTTTGAAAAGGAAATTTAGTATGATGTTGACGAACTTCCAACAAAAAGGAATGTCATAAGATGGTCAGGAAGATGGAGTGTTTGTGTTTGAAGAAAGAAACGTTTTGATTGGATGGAACAAAAATCCCGGACCTGCACCAACGCGAAGCCCGGGATTCGTGAGGTGGCCAAAGGTATTTCATTGGGGGGGACCTTTGGCTCATCCAAAAGGGGAGGATAAGGCTCCGCTCTGCGGAACCTAAGTATTATTTTTTATCTTTTGTTTTATCAAAGGAGGGGGTTCCAAAGGAGGAACTCCTTGACAGTAAATATTCTTGCCAGAGAAGAGAAAATTATACAAAGAAATAAAATATTTTCAAAAATTTATTGTTGTGTTCAAATTTAATCTGTTATATACTATATGAAAATGGCGAAGGGACTGAAGCCAAAGAAAGCCGAAGAAAGATACCAGCCAAAAGGTATCGGCAGAAATAAGACAGAAAAGGTGGTAATGGATCATGGCATTATTAGAAAAATGGAAAGAAGTGGCTTATAATCAGGCGTTAGGGCAGGACAAGCTGCAGAAGTTATGGGAGGCATATTTTCAGGAAGAGAAAGCTATTTATGCCCAATTATTGAAGAATCCCGATGAAGTCGTGCAGGGAACGGTGAAGGCGTTGGCTGATAAGTATCAAGTGACAGTTATGACCATGACAGGATTTCTGGATGGTATCAATGACAGCCTGATACATCCCAATCCGATTGATGAAATGGAAGAGGATACGGTGGTAAACCTTGGATTTGACAAGAAACTCCTCTATAAGAATATGGTGGCCGTGGATGCTGACTGGCTCTATAATCTGGAAGAATGGCAGGAGATCTTTGACGAGGAAACCAGAAAAGCGCTTTACAAGGAACAGAAATCTTCCACTACCGTAGTAAAGGAAGCAAAAATATATCCCAATGATCCCTGTCCATGTGGAAGTGGTAAGAAGTATAAGAAATGCTGTGGTAAAAAGTAAGAATGAAATATAACTCTCTTTGAGACCTCTGTTTTTGGAAAGCTTTTCTATTGACAGAGTTCTTTTGATATCATAGTCCGGCAAAAAATGTCAAGAATAAATATAATTGGAAATAGTCCCAAAACGGAAACGTCTTGTTGAAGTGAAGGGATGGAACTGGAATAGGAGGCAGATACGATGAAAAAACTTCTAAAACAGATTAAATGGGATGCTATATTGATTTCTGCATTATATATTGCGTTGGGAATTGTATGTATTGTGATTCCGGAGACAATGGTGAGAACGTTGGGTTATTTGATTGGTGCGCTGCTGATCATAGCGGGTGCTGTTTCCATGATCTGTTATCTGCTCAGAGAAGCGCTTCAGAACTATTACCGCAATGATTTTGTATACGGACTGGTCAGTATTGCCATAGGAATCATTGTATTGTACAAGGTGGACTGGTTGATTGAATTGGTACCTATCATATTAGGCGTTCTGGTGTTGGCCAGCGGCTGCAGCAAGCTTCAGGATGTGATAGATATGAAGAGAATGGAATATGGCAACTGGGTAGCGATGTTGTTTCTGGCCGTGGTTAATGTGATATTTGGTGTTGTGCTGATCTTCAATCCTTTTGAAACGGCTGTGCTGCTGTTTCAATTAGTGGGCATCGGACTGATTTTCAGCGGTGCTACGGATTGCTTTGTGGTTTTGTTTTTCGCAGGTAAGATTAAGAAATATTATGAGAATCTGCATGCAGTGGACAGTACTTATGTTGAGATTGTGAATGATGAAAACGCGCAGGCAGAGGAAGAGAATCCATCCGAAAAGAAACAGACAGACAAGCAGCAAACAGAAGAAAAACAGTCGGATGAGAAGGAAGCGGTAGAGTGGAACGCTGTAGAGGCGCAGAATGATGACACCGGCGATGATAAAATAAAGGATGAGGGAGCAAAACAGTGAATATAGCATCATTTTTAATGCCAAAGTCAGAGGTGGCTTACCTGCATGATAATATGACTTTGCGCCAGGGGCTGGAAAAACTTCGCAGAAGCGGTTTCAATGCAATACCTGTCATTGATTCCGAGGACAGGTATGTGGGAGTGGTGAGTGTGGGAGATTTCCTGTGGAATATCCTGGCCTATAATCAAAGTTTTGAGGATATTACTCTGAAAAAACTGGAACATATGACAGTGCGTGATTTTATACAGTGCGGAAAGGTAAAGCCGGCATGTATTGACACTGCTATGGAGCATTTGCTGGAGCGGGCCAAGAGCCAGAATTTTGTTCCTGTGATTGATGACAGAAGCGTATTTATTGGAATTGTTACCCGAAGAGATATCATCAAATATTTTATGGATAAATGCAGTGCGTGCGAGGGGTTTGATTTTTCGCCCAAATCATGATAAGGTAGTTGTAATTAAAGGGCGTAATCATGGATGAAAACATATATATACAGGAGAGGTAGTAATTATGAGTGAAAAGAAATTAGAAGAATATGTGGTAAGTATACCTGATTTCCCGGAAGAGGGAATTATTTTCCGGGATGTGACCAGTGTACTGCAGGATGCGGAAGGGTTGCAGTTAGCTGTGAATACGATGCAGGAAAAGGTGCAGGATTTGGAGTATGATGTAGTGGTTGGACCGGAATCCAGGGGATTTATATTCGGAACCCCCATCGCTTATAATAATAAAAAGCCTTTTGTTTTAATTCGCAAGGCTGGAAAGCTTCCAAGGGAGACAGTATCCATTTCTTATGATCTGGAATATGGCAAGGCAACGATTGAGATGCATAAGGACAGTATCAAGCCGGGGCAGAAGGTATTGATTGTGGATGATCTGATCGCAACCGGCGGAACCACAGAAGCTATGATCAAGCTCATCGAGCAGTTGGGCGGTGTCGTAGTGGGTGTTGTGGTGTTGATAGAATTGGCAGGGTTAAAAGGGCGTGAAAAAATCGCGGGATATCGGCTGGATTCTGCCATTTGTTATGAAGGCAAGTAATTGATATTATTATGGGAATATAGCGGTTTTCAATGAAATGTGCATCTCCGTGAGTTATGATGAGAAGTACAGTTAGTGCAGGAAACAGCCTGGCAAGCAGGTTGTCAGGGCAGAGCTGGCCGGTCAGATCCCTGATGCAGGAAATGGAATTCCGGCAGAATTATAAATGGGCAGGAAGGCGTGGACATCTATATGGCAGAAGAAAAAAACGATGGCATTTTTGACGATGGGAAGATGGGCGAACCACAGGAGTTTGTGAATCCTGAAGATCTATATCAGGAGCTCATTAACCATGTGCTTAGATATCATCCCAGTGATGATATTTCCATGATTGAAAAGGCTTATAAAACTGCGGCGGAGGCTCATAAGAACCAGTTCCGTAAGTCAGGAGAACCGTATATCATCCATCCTTTGGATGTGGCAATTATCCTGGCAGATCTGGAATTGGATAAGGAGACCATTGTGGCAGGGCTTCTGCATGATGTGGTGGAGGATACCATCATGACGGAGGCTGATCTGCAGCGGGAGTTCGGGAAGGATGTGGCATTGCTGGTGGATGGTGTCACCAAGCTGGAACACCTGCCCCTGAGTACGGGAACGAATCAGGTGGATGAAAAGCTGGAAATGCAGGCGGAGAATCTTCGTAAAATGTTTCTTGCCATGGCGAAGGATATTCGTGTGATCCTGATCAAATTGGCCGACAGACTCCATAATATGCGTACTTTAAAGTATAAAAGTCCTGAGAGTCGACAGCGTATCGCGAAGGAAACTCTGGAAATTTATTGTCCCATTGCCCAGAGGCTCGGCATCAGCAAAATTAAGACAGAGTTGGATGATTTGTCTCTGAAATATTTGGAACCGGACGTTTATTATGATTTGGTGGAGAAAATAGCAGTTCGCAAAAGTGTCAGGGAAAAATATATTCAAAGTATTGTGGATGAGGTCAGTGAGCATATCCAGAAAGCAGGTCTCAAGGCAAAAATTGATGGACGTGTAAAACATTTTTTCAGCATTTACAAGAAAATGAAGAATCAGGATAAGACGTTGGATCAGATCTATGATCTGTTTGCAGTACGAATCATTGTGGATACTGTGAAGGACTGTTATGCGGCTCTGGGAGTGATACATGAGATGTATAAACCTATTCCCGGCCGATTCAAGGATTATATCGCCATGCCTAAGGCGAATATGTACCAGTCTCTTCATACCACGTTGATCGGCAGTTCCGGGCAGCCTTTTGAAATACAGATACGAACGTTTGAGATGCACAAGGCGGCAGAGTACGGGATTGCGGCGCATTGGAAATACAAGGATGCTTCCGATGGGAAAAAGGTGGAGACCCAGGAGGAAGAGAAGTTGTCCTGGCTGCGGCAGATTTTGGAATGGCAGCAGGATCTGTCTGACAATAAGGAATTTCTCAAACTGTTGAAAAACGATCTGGATTTGTTTTCTGATAATGTATATTGCTTTACCCCATCCGGTGAAGTGAAAAATCTGCCGGCCGGGTCAACCACCATTGATTTTGCTTACAGCATTCACTCCGCAGTGGGCAATCGCATGGTGGGAGCAAGGGTCAATGATAAACTGGTGACAATTGATTATGAGATTAAGAATGGTGATCGTATTGAAATCATTACCTCTCAGAATTCCAAAGGTCCCAGCCGGGATTGGCTGAATGTGGTAAAGAGTACGCAGGCCAAGAACAAGATCAACCAATGGTTTAAGAATGAACTGAAAGAAGATAATATTGTCAAGGGAAAGGAATTACTGAACAATTATTGTAAGACCAGATCCGTCAATCTGTCTGAGCTATTAAAAACAGAATATATGAATGCGATCATGCGTAAATACGGGTTCCGTGACTGGGATTCTGTTTTGGCGGCCATTGGCCATGGCGCCTTGAAGGAAGGGCAGATTGTCAACAGAATGCAGGAGCTTTATGACAGAGAGCATAAAAAAGCCATGACCAATGAAGAGGTTCTGGCAAGTATTGCGGAAGCCGGGAACACCTCAATGGCAAAGCCTGCCATGATGCGGCCTAAGAGCGGTATTGTGGTGAAGGGAATTGCAGATTTGTCGGTGCGCTTCTCTAAATGCTGTTCTCCTGTACCCGGAGATGAGATTATTGGTTTCGTCACCAGAGGGCGCGGCATTTCCATTCACAGGACAGATTGTATCAATATGATGAATCTGCCTGTGATAGAGAGGGTTCGTGTGATCGATGCGGAGTGGCAGCCGGAGGAAAATCCAGGGAAGTATGTGGCGGTGATTCAGGTGTTTGCAAATGACCGCAAGGGGTTGTTGGTGGATATATCCAAGGTGTTGACGGAACGAAATATCAGTATTCAGTCATTGAATTCCAGAACCAACCGTCAGGGGATTGCTACATTGCAGCTTACTTTTGAGGTTGAGAGCAGGGAAGCGCTGAATCGTGTGATTGACAAAATACGCAGTATAGAGAGTGTGCTGGATATAGAAAGGACGACAGGATGAGCGAAATCAAGATAGGGCGTATGGTAATGGGCGTGTGTCAGACGAATTGTTATTTTTTATATCGCGATGGAGAGCAGGAAGCAATCGTAGTAGATCCTGCGGACAAGGGAGCAAATATTTATGCCGCGCTGCAGAAGAACGGATTCCGAATCGTGGGAATACTGCTGACACATGGGCATTTTGATCATATCTGGGGCCTGGACGCTCTGCGGGATGCTGCAAATGCGGCGGCGGAAGCTGACGGACAAGAGCCGGTGAAAGTATATGCTTGTGAGGCGGAACGGGAACTTTTGAAAAGTGTCCGGATGAATGTGTCAGAGCAGGCGGGAAGAGCATGTTCTACCTATGCGGATGTGTATTTGAAGGATGGGGAAGAGCTGACTCTGGCCGGAATGTGTTTTAAGATGATTGCTACACCTGGGCATACAGCCGGAGGTGCGTGCTATTATTTTGAAGAAGCCGGGATTTTAGTGTCGGGTGACACATTGTTTCAGGAATCTATTGGCAGAACGGATTTCCCTACAGGAAGTATGGGAACGTTGGTTCGTTCAATTAAGGAAAAATTATTTGTGCTTCCTGATGATACAAGAGTGTATCCGGGGCATGGTGAAAGTACTACCATAGGGCATGAAAAAGAACAGAATCCTTTTTGCGTGTAGGAAATGAAAATGTTTGTGCTGCTATGTTTGGAAGCGTTGCGTGAGGGGCGTAATATAAGAGAAGTTGGAAGCGGAAATGGATGATAAAAATAACAAAGCACATCAGGTCATGGGGGAAGTGAAAAAGGTAATTGTTGGTAAGGATGATTGTATTCGGAAGGTAATGGCTGCTATCCTTGCAAGGGGACATGTACTTTTGGAGGATGTTCCCGGTGTGGGGAAGACGGAGATGGCCATTGCCTTTTCGCGGGCTATGGGGCTGCAATCTAACAGGGTGCAGTTCACTCCGGATGTGATGCCCTCGGATATTACAGGCTTTTCCATGTACCAGAAGGAAACAGGGAATTTCGTATATCGCCCGGGGGCGGTGATGTGTAACTTGCTGTTGGCGGACGAGATTAATAGAACTTCTCCGAAGACCCAGTCGGCGCTTTTGGAAGTGATGGAAGAAGGAAATGTGACGGTTGACGGTGTCACCAGGCAGGTGCCGCGGCCATTTATTGTATTGGCAACGCAGAATCCTGTGGGATCTTTTGGAACGCAGAAGCTGCCGGAAGCACAGATGGACAGATTCCTGATTTGTATCAGTCTGGGATATCCGGGGCAGGAGGATGAGATTAGAATGTTAAAAAGCCGTCATAGTGATAAGCCTTTGGAGCAGATAGAACCTGTGACTCATGGGGAAGAATTGCTAATGATGCAGGAGGAGGCAGAGGGGATATTTGTCCATGATGTGATTTATCAATATATGGTACAGCTATCTACGGCTACCAGAGAGCACAAGATGACAGAACTTGGCTTCAGTCCCCGGGGAACATTGGCGATGGGGAAAATGGCCAGGGCTTACGCCTGGTTGGAAAATCGGGAGTATGTAGTGCCGGAGGATGTGAAGAAATCCTTTTATGATGTGGGAATTCATCGGATTCGATTGAACCAGAAGGCGAGAATGGATGGTAAAAAAGCAGTGGATATTCTGGACGAAGTACTGAGGCAGGTGAAGGAACCACAGCCAGGGCAACGTGGGAGGAGAAGTGTGAACGAAATGAAGATTTTCTAAGTCATTTCCAAGGAATGGCTTTGCCCTTCCTTTAAGAACGCAAGAGCAGTGTTCTTCCAGGTTTGCGGCAGTTCAGGGATTGTTTGTGCCGCCGCAGGCGGCATGGAGGTAAGTGTGTAAAGAATTTCAGCATTTTTCATCAGGATTGGTACTGCTGTAAGCAACAGGGGGGCGTGAAAAAAGGATGATAGGAAGAAGAATTGGCTATCTGCTGCTTCTGGCGACAGGGGTATATTTCATCATGTTGTATGATTTTCAGGGTTTGCGTTTTCTGCTTTGCTGTGTGATTTGCCTTCCGCTGGCCAGCCTGTTGATGCTGGTGCCGAAGGCATTTTTGTGTAGGGTGGCTGTGGGCGCACAAGAGAGTTTCGTTACCAGGGGGAACACAGCGAATATCCGCATTATTGTGGAGAACAAAGGCTTGCTTCCGGTGTCGCGGGTACGGATGGCGATCCGATGGAAAGCATCCGGAGAAAAGGAGATAACGGTTAGAAAGTGGCTGTATGGTTTTGGGCGGGGAAGGAATGAGGTTGTGCTGGAATTTTTCGCCTCCCATTGTGGTGAGGCTCAGATTGTCATTACGAAGGCAGGAATTTGTGATTATTTTGGGATTTTTATGTTGCCAGTGAAGAGAGTGGGGACTGTGAAATTCTGTATTACTCCAATCATCACGCCCATTGTTCCAGATGAGATAGAAGCGTCCGCGTTCTATGTAAAGGCATCGAATGGTGAGCAGGAGGGGGATGTTACATTGAGGGAGTATCAGCCAGGTGATAACCTTCAGCGGGTGTATTGGAAGCTTGCAGCGAAAATAGAAGATTTGCAGGTCAGGGAATTAGAGCAGAACGATTCCATAACACTGTATCTGAATTATTCGGATGCCTTTAGAGAACAGGCGGACAAATGGGATCAATATCTTGATATGGCCAGTAGTGTGCTTTGTTTTCTGGAGGAAGAAAGTGCGGCGCTTAGAAATAAGCTGGTAGTGGTATGGAAGCAGGGCAATGGATATCGGAAGTGTGAGATTGATAGTATAGAAGCTTTGCAGGGATGGGTTTGTGCATTGTTACAGCAGAAGGAAATTGGGCTGTTGATTGCGGAAGAGGAAATCTTTTTTCTGGAACAAGGATGTCATCTGAAAGAGGACTGCAAATTGTATTTAGGAGAGCAATGTGTGTATGAATAGGGTAAAGCGTTTATGTGACATATTGCTGTTATTGGTAAACAGTGTTGGCATTGTGGGGGCTATTCTGGATGTGCTGGGAATTCATTGGAGTGTCATGTCATGGGATGATACTTCCCAGGACGCTGCGCTGGGGTACTATGGCTATAACGCATGGAAGGGAGTTCCGGGAAATACCAAAGGAATGCTGAACGGGGGGATATTCTGGGGAGGATTGTTTCTTTGTTGTGTGGCGGCAGTTTTGATTTATAGGGGACATAATAAGAAGAGAAAACTGGTGCGGTTGGGAGTATGTGTTTTGTTGTATATTTTTCTGGCAGTTATTTTTCGTAAGCAGTTAAGCTATGGGTTATATCTGGCTTTGAGAGATGCTATACAACAGTTGAATTTCATGTATCAGTTTCATATTGCTATGCCGGACGGAGCGAGGTTGATGGCGGAAGTTGGGAGCATGGAGAATTATCGGTCCTTGCTGATGACTTTGAGCGTGTTGTTTTGTATCTTCCCTTTAGAAGTATTGGCTGGGTATGGTTGGAATCATGACAAAATTTTCAGTGTAATTGTCGGAAATGTGCTGTGGTTTACCTCTGCCTGTACTTTTAATGTATTTCCTGCTTCTCTTTGGTTGGTTTTCTGTGTATTGGGGTTGGCGGCAGTGCTTGTATATAAGGATTTTGAAAATGCGCCTAAGGCGGGACTACAGGCGGTGGGGGCGACAATGGTTTTGACAGGTGTCGTTTTGGGCATTTCTTATACTATCTTGCTGCCAAGATTGGATGCAACATACATGGAGGCCATGGAGCAAAGAGCGAACTTTTATTGCATGGTGAATGATAAGTGGATTCCCGGATTGCAGAGTATATTTTCCGATATTGCCGGCGGTTTCGGACCAGGGGTGGATGTAACAGGTGATTTTAATCGCAATCATCTATTTTCTTATAACTCATCAGATACCTATCGTGTATCGGTGGACAGGCTTCCAGAAGGAACATTGTATTTAAAAGGTTTTGTGGGCGGAACCTATGGTAAGAGTACTTGGGAAGGGATGAATGACCGACATTTGGAGCGTTATTACCGGGAAAACGGTCTGACTTTGCCGGAAAATTATGCAGAACTTGTCAATATCAGCTATGAAGCTGTCAGCAGACGGCTGGAAATGAATTCCGATGTAGAGCATATTACCATTGAAGAGTTAGGGGGGAAGGGAAGTTATAGTATCTATCCTTATGGGGCATTGCTGACAGAAGATTTTCAGGTACATAGCGACGGAAGCGTGGCGCGTAAGAGTAAGGAATATGAGTTTCAATATCACTTTATGCGCGGGAACGGCAGTGATTTTTCTCTGGCCGGTGATTGGCAGCGTTTGGAGCAACAATACCGCCAATATGTCTATGATAGTTTTCTGGATTATCCGGAAGAACGATTGCCAGTGCTTACGGCATCTTTGAAACAGGGGAATATCAGTACGGATAGTGCATTGGCATGTGCATTGGATTTGATGTATTTCCTGGAAAACCGGGCGGTTTATGATTTGGATGCGGGAAGAAATCCGGCAGGTACGGATTTTGTGGAATATTTTCTATTTGAGAGTCATAGGGGATATTGTGTGCATTTTGCTTCCGCAGGGGTGCTTGCGTTCCGCTATTTTGGTATTCCTGCCCGATATGCTACAGGATATGTGGTATCGCCCGGAGATTTCTCCAGAGACGGTGATGGATATACTGCAGTACTCACGGGGAAACAGGCACATGCCTGGGTGGAAATATATCTGGATGAGATAGGTTGGGTGCCTGTGGAGATGACGCCGGGGGCAGTGGCATTTTCCGGAGATAACAGGATAGAGGTGTTGGGTGGTCTGGATTCCTGGCAGGAGGATGATCTGGAGATATGGGAACAGAATGAGCAGGAGAGTATCACACCCACAGCAAAGCCAGTGGAAGAGGATGAGATGATTTCTGCAATGGAACCGGAGGATGATCTGCCGGTGCAGGAGCCTGTCGATATGCCCGAGGAAGAGAAAAATCAGATGGATTCCCTGGAAGAGCCGGAGGAAATCGGTGAAGGTGTGGAAGACGATAAGGGAGGAGGACAGGCTTCCGGAGGAGAAGGGCAGGATTTGCGGCATTGGCTGGTTATATCCGCAATGATATTGACTGTATGTGGGTTGGCTGTCTTATGGATGAGGCTGCAAAGTATAGGAAAACGTCATTGGTCTGATGTAATGCAAAGGTCTGGAAGAAATGAGCGTAGTTTTCTGTTGTATCGGAACCTGAGAAAGGCACTGCGCATCGCAGGATGTTCGGAAAAAGTAACCATGCGGGGAGAGGAATTCTGGCTGAAGGTGCAGGAAAACTGCCCGGAGTTAAGTGAGGGAGAATATGAGGTCTTCTGTACAATAATGGAGAAGAGTACCTTCGGAAAAACAGAACTTTCTATCGAGGAATTGCGGCAGATATGCGGATTTCATGATAAATTGGTGGGTGGTGTGTATATGAGATCGCCTTTTTATAAAAGGGTGTTATTTCAGGTGTGGAGATGTATGTATCGTGTTGAGGATACCCATGCACATAGCGTATGAAAATAATGTTAAAAAGAATCATTGGCGAATGCAGACATGGCATACGCTTAGGAGGATGATAAAATGCTGGTGGTGGAGTTAAATAAAACTAATTTTGAATATGATGTGAATTCCCTTGTGAGGGCATTTTATCCCGGTGAGCAGGTTAGAGTGCTGACACCGGAGAGCAAGAACGGGAAAGCGGAAGCACTGCAGGACATTCGGATTCATATTCGGCTGGAAGAGGATGGGGCTGTATTCACAATAGACGGAAGGGATTATCGTTGGCATTGGCAGGAAGATGGGGCTTTTGGTGATTCCAAGGCAGGGTATAAGGATGAGGTGAAACGTTTTCTGTACTGTGTTTTAAGTGAGATTACCGGTCAAAGTCTTCCGTGGGGAAATCTAACAGGAATCCGTCCCACGAAGATGGCTTATTCCATGTTGGATCAGGGAAAAGGAGATCAGGAGATCATAGAATTTTACAGGCAGAAGCACTTTGTGAGTCAGGAGAAAGCGGAATTGTCTCTGGACATTGCCAGGCGGGAGAGAGCGCTGTTGGCGGAAGTGGATTATTTGGGAGGGTATAGCCTGTATATAGGAATTCCCTTTTGTCCTACTACTTGCCTGTATTGCTCTTTTACTTCATTTCCCATTGCCGGTTACCGTAAGAGGGTGGATGCCTATATAGATTGTCTGATAAGGGAAATGGAGTATACATCGGAACAGTTTCGTCAGAGAACGTTGGACAGTGTTTATATTGGCGGAGGAACGCCTACTACATTGGAGCCAGAGCAGTTGGACAGACTGCTTACAAGCTTAAAGGAATTGTTTGATTTCTCTCAGGTAAAGGAATTTACTGTGGAAGCGGGGCGGGCGGACAGCATTACAGAAGAGAAACTTCAGGTATTGTATCGGCATGGCGTCGGCAGAATATCTGTGAATCCTCAGACCATGAAGCAGGAGACGCTTGATATTATTGGCAGGAAGGCATCGGTGGAACAGGTAGAAAAAGCCTATGGGCTGGCTCGAAAAGTGGGATTTGATAATATCAATATGGATTTGATTCTGGGGTTGCCCGGTGAGTTGGAAAAAGATGTACAATATACTATGGATAGAGTGACTGCACTTGCACCGGACAGCCTCACTGTACATTCCCTGGCAATCAAGCGGGCATCCCGTCTGAATCGGTGGCTTCAGGAGAATCAGGAGGCTATGGGGGAGCGCATTGCGTTGCTGCATAACACGGATGAGACTATGCGGATAGCGGCGGAGGGTGCGGCAAAACTGGGACTAATGCCCTATTATCTCTACCGGCAGAAGAATATGTCCGGGAATTTTGAAAATGTAGGTTATGCAAAGGAAGGGAAATATGGTTTATATAATATTTTGATTATGGAGGAGAAACAGACTATAGTCGCCTGCGGAGCCGGGAGCGTATCGAAAAGGGTATACCCTGACGGACGTA
>CAMWLE010000033.1 GCA_947175015.1 uncultured bacterium | reverse complement strand
GCATAATTCTCCAATATAATTCCATCCCTGCGCTCCTCCTTTGTCAAATAAATTTACCGGACACCTCCATTTCAAGTATGGCATTGTCCGCTTATTCTAACATGTATTTTTGAAGTTAGCAACAGTATACTTTTGGCAATTATCCCACTGCCAAAACCATAATATTACATAAAAATTGTACACAATTTTCGTAAAATAGAAACGCTTCGGTACCATTTGTCGTTTTCGGGGTACCATTTGTCGTTTTCGGGACAGCTTAAGGAAAATCATCCATAACCATTATGCTATAAATGAAATCAGGGGCTGTGACTCCTATGAATCACAACCCCCTTTTTCAGCCCGTTTGCTTCCTGACAGCCCCTCAATACCACTTCGCCTGTTCCCTCCATATGCGGCTGTACTCCCCGCCTGCTTCCTGCAGCTTTTCATGAGTACCGCATTCCACCACACGCCCCTCCTTCATAACAACAATCTTATCCGCACTTCGGCATATGCCGACTCTATGAGAAATAATCACGGAAGTCTTCCCCTGAATCAATTCCAGAAATTTTGTCAGAATATCATACTCCATCAAGGGGTCCAGCGCACTGGTAGGTTCATCCAATATAATCAGACTGCTGTCCTTGAAAAGTCCTCTTGCAATTGCTACCTTCTGCCACTCGCCCCCTGACAATTCCCTTCCGTCGAATTCCCTTCCAAGCTGGCTGTCCAAACCACCAATGCTCTCTACTAGATCCTGCATTTCCATCACTTCTATTATGTTTTGAAACCTTCCATCGTCCTCCATGTATTTCAAATCACTGATACCAATATTTTCACGCAGGGTAAAATTATAATGTACAAAATTCTGAGATACCATCGAAACATCCTGATACAAACCTGCCATTCTCAAATTATTTACATTCTGTCCGTCATAGCACACCGTCCCGGAAGATACCTGGTAGGCTCCTGTCAGTACCTTTGACAGGGTGGTTTTGCCTGAGCCGTTGACCCCGACTATGACAACATGCTCTCCCTTTTTGATATTCAGTTCTACTCCATTCAAGGCATCCCGCTCTGAACCGCAATACCGAAAATGCACATTCTGCAATGCAATTTCCTGTTGAAAAGGTTGATATTCCTCTCTGCCATCTTCTCCCTCTTCTATCCGGAAGAAATCATAATATTCTTCCACATAATGGTAATAATTGGCAAACTCACTTATTTTGTCTCCCAACTTCATCAATTCATTCTGAAGCACCGCAAAGGCGGACAAGCATGCCGCAAACTGCCCTATGGCAAGGCTGCCTCTCAGCATAAGCAACAGGGCAATAGCAATATTAGCCGCATAGCATGTATTTTTGATAACAGCATCCAAACCGCCTAATTGCAGCGCCTTCAGTTCCACTCTCTCCATCTCACGCATTGTTTCCACATTTGCTTTTACCCATAGTTTCTTCAAATATTCACCAAACCCCATTATCCGCATTTCCTTCACGGATTCCTTTTTGCAGAATTGTTCCCATAGATACTGCATCCTGCGCCTTACCCCGGACTGTGCCCGATACACGGTGACTCTACGCTTCTCTGAGATAAGAGAAATAGCCAAATGAGGAAGAAAACCTAACACCGCCCCCGGTATCAGCCATATGGAAAATCTTCCCACCACACAAATGGTACTGACACAGATCAACACCGCCTCTATCATAATAAATATACAGGACAACATCCTGCTCCCTGCCATTTGATCAGAGTATGCCGCATCTGCCTTCTGGAATGTATCCAGTACTTCAGAATCCTCCAATGCCTCCAACCGTATCTTCTGTGCATGTTCAAACATATTCCATCCGTAGCAGGATTCCTTCTTGCAGTCATTGTAAATTTCAGTCCACCTGGTAACAATGGAACATAGTGCCGGCAAACCAATGCAAAGACATAAAAAGATAATATTCCTGTAAAAAACATCCTTGTCTATCACTTCCAGCCCCAAGGCAAGTTCACAAATATCCGCAATCAATATAGGCTGCCAGACTGCCAGCACACCTTCCACAATACTCACCGCCAGTTTCCCCCACAACATAAGAGGGGTAAACCGCAAAATATCCCGAAAACAATAACCGATATACGGGAGCATTTTTATGTTTTTTTTCTGTTCTTTATCCTTTTTCACTTTACTTCCCACCTCATTCCGGTTTCGCATCCATCCTGCCGGCATCAGAAGTCCGCATACAAATTTCCGTCTGCGCAGAATGAATGCTGTTATCACCTGTTTTTAAGCTTCCATTTTTTCATTCATTTGACATTACCTACCTTATGCCCCTTGGTCCGAATTCACAGCACTTTCCAAATACCAGGAACTCTGTGCCATGTACATGGTACGGTAAAGCCCTTCCTCCTGCATTAGCTGTTCATGGCTTCCATTCTGTACAATTCTGCCTCCATCCAGCACCATAATCCGGTCCGCCATTTTTGCACTGGCAAGACGGTGAGAAATCATAATAGTTCCGTTTTTATGAAAAATCCGTACAAAATTTTCATACATATGGCTCTCCGCAATTGGGTCCAGGGAGGCTGTAGGCTCATCCAACACACAAAATGCCGCATCCGCCAGAAATGCCCTGGCAATTGCCACCCTCTGCCACTGCCCCTTGGACAAATCTTTTCCATCCTCCTCCAGATGCCCCAAATTACGCTGCAACCCCTTTTCCTCGGTAGTATATAACGCCTCCCCGCCGGCCAGCTTCAGCGCTTCCCGAATCTGCATACCCTCCCCCAACTTCTCAATATTTCCCAATGCCACATTTTCCTGTAAAGTCAGTTCATAACCCTGAAAATCCTGAAACACCACGGACAGGATTTTTCTGCGCAAACTCTCCGACAATTCTCTCACATCCACGCCGCCTATCAATACCCGTCCGCAATTCGGCTTATAAAGCCCGCAAAGCAACTTGATCATGGTAGATTTGCCCGCACCGTTTTCCCCTACGAAAGCAACCCTCTCCCCTTCCTTAATCCGAAAAGTCACATGACTCAAAACTTCTCTGTCTGTGCCCGGATAAGTGAAACTTACATTTTCAAACGCAATGTCACAATGGGAGATCTGATCCACATTTCCGATGCTTCTGCCTTCCGGAAGTGCCTGAAATTCCCGATAAAACTGAATATCCAGCGCAAGCCGTATGGCATCTGTGGCCTGCCACGCAGCACCATTCACCTTGCCCGTAAGAGAACCAATGGAACTGATGGCCGCTACAAACTGCCCAAGAGTGACAACACCATGCATCAGGGAATAAGCAAGTGTCATAATGATAAATACATAATAAATCATGTTCAGAAGTTTTCCGGTACCTTCCAGGGCAATGACTTTGACGCCTCCTTTTTTCATCTCTGTTTCCACCCTGCCGCTGAACTCTTTCCATTTCCCGGCAATCAAAGCCTGACTTCCAAACACTTTCGTCTCATACATGGCATGTTTGCTCCGTATGAGCTGTTTCAGATCCTTCATCCTGCGCCCTTCCTCCGTAGTATCCCTTATGATATGGTGAAAATGGTGCGTGGCGGAAAAATTCAGGGCGATCATGGGAACCGCAATCAGTAACAATCCAATACCAATCCATACGGAAATCGTCATATACACTCCCAACACAAAGAAAATAGATAATACCGTCTGCAGGGATAACATAGTCCGGTTAAAACAACGGGATATATTCTGCCACGGAGTTTGGCTGATCCGCTGAATTACCTCCTGTGTTTCCTTTGATTCAAAAGCGGCATAGTCCAATTTCTGCAGCTTCTCCATAATATCTGACGCCATATACTTGGTCAATTTCGTCTCTATAACCTTACTTTCATATGTGCCCATTCTCTGAAGCACAATCCAGAAAAACAAAAGAGCCACAAGTGCTCCTCCGCTTACTATGATGGATTCCAAAGCGCCAGCCACTTCTTCCGTCACACCATTTACCCCATTCACATAAGCAACACCGCTGTCCACAATATTTTGCACCAGAAGAATCTGAATACCACTGAAGCTCCCCGGCACAAAATACCCTAACATGTACAAAAAAGCATTCCATGGCGCATACTTAAATACCAATCTGATAGAAAGTAAACAGTTTTTTATCACTTTCATCTCCATAACCTCCTTGCTTTTGGTTTGCGGAAAGCTAGTATTTCAACACCCATTTATCCAGCAAAATCGCGCTAAAATATGTACCGCATTTTCAATATAACATGGTACATTCACTTTGTGCGATTCCTGTCACTTTTTACAGCGTTCCTGTCACTTTCAGTCTAAGGGCACTCTTACTATACCTTCTCTTGCAGCCTGACAACTGCCTTAAATTCTCCCTCAGCATAATTCGTCACCAAAGATCCCCCATACTGATGCGCAATCCGCTCCACACTCCGAAGACCCAATCCATGCCCTACGCCATTATCATACCCTTTCTTGCCTGATACAAAACCTGTCCCCGCCCGCTCTGGTTCCGTAGCCGTATTTACCACTGTAAGATAATAGAAATTCTCCTGCCGTTTCATCCGCAATCTGATTCTTCCCTTTCCGGGAAACTGCTCACAGGCTTCTATGGCATTATCCAAAAGATTTCCCAGTACCGCACATATATCCATAGCCGGTATCATTATTTCCGTAAGATTACCCATCTGCATGGAAACTTCTATATTCATCTTCCGGGCATGATACAGCTTATCGCTGAGCAGAGCATCCACAGCCGTATTTCCCGTTTTCGTAGGAATCATACGAATCTCTACATCCTGTTTAAAACTGTTCAGGTAATCTGTCAGTTCTGAAAACCGTTCCTCTTTTGCCAGAATTTCCAACACTCCAATGTGATTTTTCAAATCATGCCATAATTCCCTGGTACGTTGGTATTGACTATCTACATTTTTAAAATAATCCTCTTGTCTTTGCTGCCGTATGACAAATGCTTCCTGTTGGTCCTCTGACTGCCGCTCCCATCTCTTCTTCTTCAAATATAACAAAGTAAACAATACTGCCAGCAACAAGATCTGCAGTCCCAGTGCCTTCCATGGGTTTGTTACCTGAAATCCCTTCAAAGTCAATGTAAGGAGTAGAAGCATTGCCAAAACAGATTCTCCTTCTTCCCTCAAAATAGTCTGAAATCTATGACTTTCGGTGTTTCTATCGCTTACCGTATTTCTTTGACTTTCGGTATTTCCATAGCTAATTGTATTTCCATAGCTAATTGTATTTCCATGGCTAATTGTATTTCCGCGGCTTACTGCATCTCCTTGACCTTCTGCATTTCCTGCTCTTTTCCTGCCGGCAGACACCATGCGCAAGACAAGAAACAATACAAGCATTCCCTCCGCAAACAATATCCGGACAATGACAAGCATCCAACTGTATTCTTTACTGATTTCTATTTCCTGCATAATCAAATCCACCAGTTGTATCATTCCAGCACTATATATGGCAAATTCCAAAACCCTGTCCATCATGCCAAACAAATCGACTCTTCTCCCATTTCGCCTGCCGGAGACTTCCGCAAAACACCCAATCCCCCTGACAGCAGCATAAAAAAACAGGGCACCTGCCATAAACAGATTCCCCACCCATAAAATGATATTTAGAATTTCACTTTCCTCTAACATGATATCTCCTGACAATCTCTATTCCATCCGCAACATTAGCCTGCGGTTTACAGCTTTTTCATAAGTGCGGCTTATGGGAATCTCTGTCCCATTCTCAAGCCACAACACATTTTCTTTCCAACTTCTCACATACCGCTCCTGTACCAGAAAACTTCTGTGACACCGCAGGAATCCACTCCCTGACAATTGCTCTTCCAATACATCCAACTTCTGATAAAACCGATACTGTCCACTTGCAGTATATAGAAACACCAACCGTTTCCTGCTCTCAAAATAAAGGATATCCTGTTTACGAACCTGATAACTACGTCGTTCATAAGAAAATACAAAATAGTCCTCTGTTCCAAGCTCCAGGCAACATGCGTCCATAACCCTGCCAAGCTCCCTGTCCACCTGTTCTTTCAGAAGATAACGAAAAGCCTTCACCTCATAACCCACTCTGGCATATTCTTCCAGGCTGGTCAAAAAAATAATCAGACAGCCACAACCCTTCTCCCTCAGAATCTTTGCCGCTTCTAATCCATCCATTCCCCCCATCCTGATATCCAGAAACAGAATATCCATATCTGACACCAATCTCTCATCATAAGCTGCTAACAATTCCTCCCCACAGGTATACGCTGTGACAGTAATATCCAATCCCTTTTCAAAACTATCTCTTACCAGAAGCTCCTTAAAATATTCCAAAAAAATACTTTCATCATCACAGATTACAATATGCACACCATACCACCCCACACAATTCCGGACATAAAATGTTGCGAATCTTGGATTTTCAGTTTTTATGGTAATTTTTCAATTCCCTTTGCGTTCTCATTATAATATTACCTGTAACTCTTGTCAATTTGCAAATACATTAGAATATTTGGATGAGCTAAATGCGTTGACAGTCAAATACCAGGCTGATATAATTTTATGGAATTGAAAATCCTGGCATGTACAATAGAATATGGTAAACTTAGCAGTAACAGAAATCATAGAAAGGCAGAATGACATGCGGAGACACAAACGTTTTAATACAACAGGTGTATGTATACCAAAACTTCATTATATGGTAGATATCAGCACTGCTGTGGAACAGATTGTAAATGAATACATCGCCAATGGAGAATACTTTACAATTAATCGTGCACGTCAATTCGGAAAAACAACATTGCTGGAACAGTTGCACAACAGATTGAAGCAGAGTTATGTTGTAATATATATCAGCTTTGAGTCAGCGGATGACTGCTTTGTATCCCTATATACTTTTGCTCAGGGCTTTGTAAATAAAGTAGAGCGTGCGCTTGAGAACAGTTCAATATCAAAAGAAGCTTTTGATATCTGGACAGAACCGATTTCCAGAGAGCTCCCCATAGATTCCCTGAACCAAAAAATTACCAAATTCTGCAGAGCCTGTGATCAGGAAGTTATTTTAATGATTGATGAGGTAGATAAAAGTTCTGACAACCAGATTTTTCTATCATTCCTTGGTTTGCTGCGAGAAAAATATCTGGCTCGGGCAGCGAACAGGGACAATACATTTCAATCAGTCATTTTAGCCGGAATATATGACATTAAGAATCTGAAATTGAAATTACGACCGGGAGAAGAGGTAAAATATAATAGTCCCTGGAATGTAGCAGCGGATTTTACATTGGATATGAGTCTTTCAAAGAATGGTATTGCCGAAATGCTTCGGGATTATGAGCAGGACTACCATACAGAAATGGATATAGAAAAAACTGCAGACATGATTTATGTATATACAAGAGGTTATCCATTTCTGGTATCTTACATCTGCAAGAAAGTTGATGAAAAAATTGCCGGAAGTGCCGATTTCCCTGATAGAAAAACTGCATGGAGCAGAGAAGGAATTCTATGTGCGATCAGACAATTGGTGAAACAACCTAATGCCTTATATGACGATATGGTCAAACATGTGGAGGAATATCCGGAATTGCGGGAAATGCTGGCAAATATTCTATTCGGCGGTCAGGTTTATGTCTATCATGAGTATGATAAACCTGTAAACATAGGAAGTATGTTTGGATTTGTGATTAATAAAGATGGAAATGTGGCAGTGGCCAACAGGATTTTTGAAACACAACTTTATGATTATTTTCTGTCTGATGAGACCAGAAAAAATAATCATCAGCGGGAAGCATTGCCTGTCACAAATCAATTTATTGTGAATGGACAACTGGACATGGATCTTGTTATGAAAAAATTCTATGAGTACTATACAGGACTATACTCGGAAGAAGATGAAAAATTTGCTGAAAATTATGGGAGAAAGATTTTTCTCATGTATTTAAGACCAATTATCAATGGCACAGGAAATTTTTATGTGGAGGATCAGAGTCGGACAAAACTGCGTTCCGATATCGTAGTGGATTACAGTGGAAGGCAGTACGTGATCGAATGTAAAATCTGGCATGGAGATGCTTACAACCAGCGGGGCGAAGCGCAATTGGGAGATTATCTGGAAGCTTATGGAAGCAAGAGAGGTTACTTGCTAAGTTTTAACTTTAACAAGAACAAGAAAATTGGTATTAAGGAAATTGACTGCGGCGAAAAGCAGATTTTGGAAATTGTAGTATGAGGCATAAAAGAGGGACAATACAACCTGATAGCAGCATACCCCTGACTTTTTGCAGGCAACTACAGCTTTTTTCCTTGCATTTTATAGGAATTGCGAGTAAAATAAGATTCGAAATCGTCAGATATGGAAGTTATTTGACGGAACTTAGAAAAAAGTGAGGGTACAACATGAAAAACAACAAATGGATATGCGCCGCCATTCCGGCGCTGCTGCTTCACTGCAGTATTGGTACTGTTTACTGCTGGTCCATTTTCAGCCAGGAAATTGCCGATTATATCGGTTTCTCCAAAGGCGCCACAGAATGGGCATTCAGCTTTGCCATCTTCTTCCTGGGAATGTCGGCTGCTTTCCTGGGCAATATCGTGGAGAAGGACATCCACAAATCTTCTCTCATTGCCTCCATCTGCTTCGCCTGCGGCATGGCGGGCACCGGTTTCTTCATATATTATGGCGGCACCCATCAGCACAGTCCCCTGGCATTAATTGGTATCTATGTATGCTATGGCTTTATCATGGGTGTAGGTCTTGGAACCGGATACTTATCCCCTGTGAAAACCTTGATGCTCTGGTTTGAAGACAGGAAAGGTCTTGCAACAGGACTTGCAGTAGCCGGCTTCGGCGCAGCAAAGGCAATTGCCAGCCCCATTATGCAGGCTATGCTGGACAACTTGGGCGACGGCGGCATTTACAAAATGTTCCTGATTCTGGCAGTGGTATACTTTATTATGATGTTCACAGGGCACCTATTGCTGAAGAAACCTTCCAGTTGGCATGAACCTCAGAAGGCGGAAAAAGGCAAGGGCATGATGGATGTGATTAAGACACGCCCCATTACCAACTACATAGGCATCTGGCTCATGTTCTACATCAATATCACTTGCGGCCTGGCACTGATTTCCCAGGAAAAAATGATTGTAAAATGTATTGGCCTTGCAGCTTCTGCCGGAATTATTTCCACCGTTTCCGCAATCTTTAATGCCGGCGGACGTCTTGGCTTCTCCGCATGGGCTGACACCATGAAGGACAGGAACACCATATACAAGCTGATTTTCATCCTTTCCATTATCTTTACCGGTATTGTAATGTTCACGGGCGGCATCAAGAATGGAGAGGGAAATATCTTCCTGGTCATTTTAGTACTTGGACTGATTTTCGTTGTTAATGCAGGTTACGGCGGCGGGTTTTCCAATGTTCCCACCCTGCTCTCCGACCATTACGGTATGGGCAATATCAGCGCCATTCATGGACTGACGCTTTCCGCGTGGGGCATTGCGGGTCTGACCGGCAACCAGTTAGCGAACTGGATTGTATCCCATACAGGTGAATCCATTGATGTACATGGTGTCATGGTCAACCCCACAGGTTACCAGAATGTGCTGTATGTCACAGGTGCATTGTATATCGTGGCATTGCTGATCAGTATCCTCCTGGTACGTCCTATGAAAGATAAGAAAGCCTGAACATGGGTGCAACGGCTGAAATTGCCAGAAATCTAATGATTTATGTTTTATAACATCTTAAAAGCAACGAAAAAGGGAACCGATACAATCATCCGGTTCCCTTACCTTTTACTATACGGTAATTGTTTTGGCATAACCAAACTTGACAGTACATCCAAAGATGAGAAAAAACCTGACAGTTTATTGAGAAATCTGCACCTTCACCACCATCTTATGCTCTCCTTCATAGGGTTTGTCTGATGAGATTCCCACATAATTCTTGCCGAAAATATCATAAATGTTTCCGGAAATGTTAAATTCAGGCAGCCTGCCCGCCAATCTGCCCCCACGGTAGAGAAATGCCGTCTGCACAGGGGAAGCAAAATCCCCTTCACTGGTGAAATCACCACCGCTCATATTGGTAATATAAATCCCATCCATGTCTCCCAGCAACTCCCTTAACGTCTGCTGTGAACATTCTCCTGAAAAACAATACGCAGTGTTGGATGGCACACTATCATATGCACCATCAGCAGTGGCCGTATTCTCATACCCGAATTCTCCGGCAAGCTTTTTATCCGCAAAAGGCCTCACCAATACGCCGTTTTGAATCAAATAACATTTATCACCCTCACAGGTACTTCCCTCTGCGTCAAAGAATGAATTACAGGTTATCTCTGCGCTTCTGTCCACATACAAGGAAAATTTATCGTCAAACAGCTTCTCGCCCAGCTTTCCGTTAAAAAATGAAGTTTTGTGCCCAAATGCCAATGCGTCCAGGTTCTGAACAATAAAACTTCCCAATCCCATCGGATTGACAATCACTGGCAGCATATCCCCCTCCGGCATTTCTACCGGATTCTGGAACGCATCCAGATGTTCCCTGGCTTCCTTCAAAAACACTTCCCGATCGAAATCACGCACCATATACACCAGGCTATCATCAAAAATATTGACAGAATCCACATGTTTTACCAACAACACATAACCCATGACCCGGTCGCTGTAATGCAGATTTGTTCCCGCATCATTGATAAGCTGACTGCTTTCCTCTATCAGATATATTTTATTGCCAAATATCAGTTGAGGATATTCCTGTTTCAGAATACTGAGTACTTCCTCCGCCTCTTTCAAAAAACTGCTGCTATCTTCCAGGCTGAAATCACCACATTCCAAATGTTCCTGACGAACAATCCCCGCAGTGGCTTCCGCTTTATAGGGAATCTCCAGCTTCAGATTCTCCACAGCCTGCCCCATCAGTTCATCTTCTGCTTCCCCAAGCGTTCCGGCCACACCTATACAGCCATTGTCATATGCCCGACAAGCGCTTTTTGTAATGCTCTTCTTAATTACAGAAGAAATCTCCCCATTTGCCACACTGAGATTTATCTCCCGACGCGTTAAAATATATTTTTCCTTTACCATAATCGCACCTCCCTGCCCGCCCCAGCAGGCATTCTATCAATATTTCATATAGCACCTAATGATTTTTCAATTAAATACACTGAAACAATCCATTTTTCATTCCCTATGCTGAAACCAGATTCCGCATCTTCATCTACTGCACATTCAGATGCTTCACCCGCATATAAGGTCCGCCCAGCCCTACTCTCAAAGGAAACTGCTCCATTTTGCCGCATCCTCCAAGGGCAAAGGAACAAAGCTCAAATTCTTGGGATAGTCCGTCAATCTCATGAAGCGTACTCATAACATTGCCAGTCACCACCGATATTTTCACAGGTTCCGCCAGCTTGCCGTCCCGAATCATATACGCCTTGTTGGGCGCAATGGTAAATGTACTCATACCGGAACCATGCTTATAATCCATGATATAGATTCCCTTCTCCACTCCCGCAATCAACTCTTCCTTCGTACTCTCCCCCGGTTCCACATATGTAGCCGTCATACGTACGATGGGTTCATACTGGAAATCGATTGCCCTGGCATTTGCTGTCAAATCCTCTTCTAACGCTGCTGCTGTCATAGCACTGTGCAGCCTTCCTGACAAAATGCCTTTCTTGATTAGATATGTCTTCTTTGCCCTGGTACCTTCATCATCAAAAGGCACATACCCGGAACCTTCCTCCATTCCGGTATCTACAATATTCAAAAGGTCAGCCCCCACCCTCGTGCCAATGGCCCATTCCTTTTTCATATTTTCATCACCGACCATGAAATCCGATTCACTCTTATGCCCAAAACTTTCATGGGCAAACACCCCGGTTACTGCGGGAGAGAAAATACAGGTATATTCCCCCGGTTCCACCGATACCGCATTCTCATTATACTGAATATCCTCTTTAATCACTGCATGAAGTTCTTCCTCATGCCCCGGCAATTCATCAAATTTCATTCGATAGAAATCTTTACTGCCGTAAAATGGTTTATCATCTTTCATCAGAACGTGGCGCACCGCAATACAGCAGTTCTGTGTATCAAAAGTCACATCACATCCCTTGCTGGACACAATATGCTTTACCGTATGATTATCCAAATAAAACACCTTCCAGCGCTGTATCTCCTCATATGACTTCATACATTTACAATAATTTTCCGCCATTGCCAGCTTATCCTGATTCGGTATTTTGCTTACATCACAATCCGTATAACGCAACTGTGTTTCTTTGTTTACTTCATATTTCTTTACCACCGGGTCTTCCCCAATTTCCTGACATGGTACTGCCATTTCAGCCAGGGCGTCAATCTCTGCCTGTACCCTGTCAAGCTCCGTAGTAGAACTGATGTACCATCTTTTACCGTCATAGAGCCGGATAATAACACCCTGCTCCTTTTTCGTCTTATTCTCCTTTACCACACCATTTTCAATGGTTATCACTGTGGCATTCACTGCCTCTTCCCTTACATCCGTGTAAAAACCCTCCGGAAACTGATACATCTCCCTACCTCCTTGCCTGCATCGGCAAATATCCAATCAAAATCTGACAATGCCTGTGCCGGCTCAATAAATTGTTGTCTGCGTTACACGGAAATTATATAATACGTAAAAATCTTTGTCCAGAAAATTCCGGGAAAATTTAGGTAGTTTCCGGAAATTTAACATTTACTTCTCTCCCTCATTCCAGAATTAAGGTTGGAAAATATCACAAATGCTGCAAAATATTATTTCCAAAACAAATAAACACATAAGATTAAGTATTGCTGTTACATAGACATTTTGGTACAATATCAAAGTACACTATCTTCTATCCTGAATCTGGTATGAAAGCAATGGAGGCGCAAATGCAATACATACAGTATTATAAATCTCCTGTCAGCAATATGATAATGACCGGAACGCATACATCACTAACCGGTTTGTGGTTTATAAAGCAAAAAGACAGTATTCCGGCTTTTCCGGAGGCATACCATGAACAGTCCGTTGCCGTTTTTGATGAGACCAGAAAATGGTTGGATATTTATTTTAGCGGGAAAGTACCGGACTTCACACCGCCCCTTTCTATGGAAGCAACTCCTTTTCGGAAAATGGTATGGGAAATACTGCTTACAATTCCTTATGGACAGACAACGACTTATGGAACAATTGCCGATAAAATTGCTGCCAAAATGGGACTTGCCAGAATGTCCGCTCAGGCCGTTGGCCAGGCTGTGGGACATAATCCCATCTCCATCATTATCCCATGCCACAGAGTCATAGGCGCAAACGGAAACCTGACAGGATATGCAGGAGGCATTGATTTGAAAATCCAATTGCTTACACTGGAAAAAACGGATATCATAAACAATGGAATCTGTACCACATGAATTGATACATGCAGACTTATGTAGAATAAAGGTGTGATAACCATTATGTCAGATTATATTATCAAAATAATTCCGACAACTCCTGACAAACATATCAATACAAATATAATACATACAGTGGAAAATTACCTTCAATCCAGAATAAAAGCTGATGAAATTCAGTCTATTATTTCTCCAATCCCCATGTTCATTGACTGTGGAAGCAATCTGGAAAAAATTTTGTGCCCTTTTTGCCAAACATCACTTGATTTCGACTGGTGGGGTGAAGCAATGGACAATGCAAGCGCAAAAAGATTTCAAGACCTAACCGTAATACTTCCCTGTTGTAATCGGGAAAGCTCCCTGAATGACCTGCACTATCATTTTCCCTGTGGATTTGCCAACACTGTATTCCAGATGTTGAATCCGCTGCGGATGCCTGATGTTGAAGAAGTTTTCCACATCCAGAAGCTGCTCGGAGAGAAGATTCGTGTGATACATACACATGTGTAATTTCATTTACTTTATCCGTGGTCAGAAAAATATTTGAGATGACCATGTTATACACACCTTTGCAATTTATACTACACATTGAATCAGTTTACAGTCTTGCATATAATTACTTTTTTCGGAATTGCGCTGTTGTTGAACATAGATTATAATAGTAGTCATAAATCAAAATCAGCGGAGGCAAAAATGAAGTGGTTAAAAAGAACCGGATTGATAATTTTATTCTTACCTATCCTGTTACTCATATTTTTCATCCTATATGAAATCTTTGGCATGTGCATAAATCATATTGCCACCAAAGAACAGACAGACAAATTACAGTTTCATCTGGAAAACGAAATTTCGGATATTCAGATTGTGAGCATATCTTCGGAAACGGGAAATACTTCAGGAACAGGAAATCATGTTGATTGTTTATCTTCCATCCTGTTTTCAACAGAAATGCAGGAATCTGAAATCAAAAACAGCATGGCAAAATACTATGAATTTGACGAATGGAGCTGTTATCTCACGAAAACAGAGGATGGAAATTACTTGTTCTATTTAAATACATCCGCTCCGTTTCCGGACAATATAGAGGGACATTAGTTTATATATGAATCAATATAATAAGAAATATAACGCATTCCAGATACCGCAGCATCCAGAGGATTCCGGAGGGTTAAAACCTTCTGATGCAGAAATTTCACCGCATCCACCGCTGGACATGAGCTCATCGGAATCCTATTATGAAATTGAATATGACTCATGCCCCATGCCGGGTGTGGGCAAATTTGTGTTAAAATCTCAGAAAATTGAACCTCCCGAAAAAGATGAAATCCGGGAACTTTTTCAGCAGATGAGAGATATTGCCAGAGAAGACCGTTTTCTGAATTATAATCATAATTATAATACCTCCAAATTTTATAATAAGAAAGCCCAGCAGGACAATGCCCGGATATTTTATAAGCAGGGAATGTTTATGAAAGATTTTGAGGATACCTATGCACAACAGGTACCTTTTTCCTCCTATTATCCGAACTATCAGATGATGGGATATGAGCAGCTCAGAACTTATTTTACCTGGCGCACAAAAGTACGGGGAGGAGATATTACCCACATTTCTATTTCTTATGCCTTTTTATATTTTTATGAATTACTCAACAATATTGGCGTGAACAATCCACAGGACGGACTGGAAAAACTGATGTTTTTCTGGAATACTTTCCGCGCATATGACCAGGCAATTGATAAGTATGTACTCAAATGGCTGAAAGATTACCATATCTATTATGACCTGCCCTGGGCCTTCAAAGAATTTATCACTGCCAACCACCTTGGTACATACTACCCAAAGGTGGTAAATCCTGACGACAATTTTGACTTATATTGTTCCATATCCAAATATGATATTAGAAAGTCCAGATTTTATAATGATGATACCGTAGGATTGATCCAAGACTGTTTTAACCATGTCATCCACAGGCTACGGGAAATCTTCTCTGAAAAACAAATATTATTAGATGATTTTGTGTTTCAGCCCACTAAAAACATGACACCCTGGACTCCTTTTCAGGATGCACTATTTTATCCCGGTCTCAGACATCCCGACAAACGGGTTGTGCTGTCCGAAAAGGAAATATATGTGCGCAGTCAGAACAAATGGACATTTCATACAACAATAACCACAGAAAGCGGGAAACAACTGGTGGGTTATGTATTGAAACAAATGGAATCCGTTTTGAGAAAGGCTATGAAATATCAATATAAGCTTTCTGCCGGAACCAATACCCTCAGCCCCATAACAACTGAAGTGCTATTACAGGCGGGGATATCTCTGGAACATCTGGTTACGGAAGCCACAATGGAATTCTATCGGGAAACCACCAAGACAGTAGTGAAAGTTGATGCTGAAGCACTGGCAAGAATCCGCCGTGAATCTCTAATCACGCAGGAGAAGCTGATTGTGCCGGAACAATCGCCGGAATCTGCCATGACCGAAATGGCAATGCCAGAACCGCAAAACGCTTCCGCTGCTGTGCACAATACCTTAGCACCAGAATCTGCAATACCACCTACGGCAGACGCTTTGGACGCTGTGACAACACAACACCTTGCGGCAACTACAGATACACAACCGGTTGCTGCACAGACATCCGCCGCAATAGAACAGGCATCACCAATTATGATAGCGCAGGATGGACAGCTTGTATTAAATCCGGAAATGTTATCCGCAATATCTGAATACAATACAACGAAATCTTTTTCTGCCATAGAAGCAGAACCTAAAACGCCTGCCGCATCTCCAGAATCATTCGCTGCAACAACGACATCTGCCGCTGCTGCGTCAGGAATTGCTGCATTCACAACTGCCGCAGCAACAGCAGAGGCCCCTTGGCCAGGTACAGCAAATGCTTCCCCCGACCCTTGGGAATGCCTCGAAAATGCTTTTAATGATGTGGAAAAGCAGGCATTGCTTCTCCTATGGCAAGAACATACAGGCTTTGCAACATCCGCGAATGCCACTATTTTGCAGTACAACAGCATGAAGCAATTTGCCCGGGAACACAATATCATGTTGGAAGTTCTCATAGATGGTATCAATGAAAAAGCCGCGGACTATATAGGGGACAGCCTCTTGGACGGAGACTTCGCATTTTATGAAGATTACACAGAACAAATAAAAGGAATGGTGAAACGCATATGGCAGGACAAGTACCCACAAGAATCGCCAATATTTTAATCAATGCCTTAAAGGGGGGCGTAGTGCCCAGAGCGGGACTGGAATATATCACTGTAGGACGCACACAGGAAATCTCCGCAATTCTTCATGACATAGAAATGATCAAGGAAGGCGGCGCCTCCTTCCGCTTTATCGTGGGAAAATACGGAAGCGGAAAAAGTTTCCTGCTTCAAACCATACGAAATTACGCAACCGCCAAAGGATTTGTGGTAGTGGACGCAGACCTTTCACCGGAACGCCGTTTTGCCGGCACCAAAGGACAGGGGCTTGCCACATACAAAGAATTGATTCAAAATTTGTCCACAAAATCCAAACCTGACGGCGGCGCACTACCGCTGATTCTTGAAAAATGGATTGCCGGAATCCAGACTACGGTGAAAATGCAGTCATCCGCAGAAGGAGAAGCCTTTGATGCCCTGGTAGAGAAACAGATTTATTCTGTGGCGGGTTCCCTGGAAGGTATGGTAAACGGATTTGAATTTGCCAGAGCCGTAGTACTCTACTGGCAGGCATACAAACAGGATGACAGCACAACGAAATCCAACGTTTTGAGATGGTTCCGGGGAGAATACCCTACCAGGAAAGAAGCAAAAGAAGACCTGGGTATCAATTTTATCGTAACTGATGAAACCTGGTATGATTTTCTGAAACTTTTTGCCGCTTTTCTGGTTGGCGCAGGCTATAAAGGTATGTTGGTTATCATTGATGAACTGGTAAACCTGTACAAAATACCAAATTCCATTACACGAGCCAACAATTATGAGAAAATCCTTACCATGTACAATGATGTACTGCAGGGCAAAGCCAGACATATCGGCTTCCTTATGGGAGGCACACCCCAATGTATTGAAGATAAATATAAGGGCGTGTTCAGCTATGAAGCCCTGCGCTCTCGTCTGGCAGAAGGGCATTTCTCCACCGCCGACACCAGAGATTTGTCCGCGCCCATTATCAGACTGCAAATGCTGAACCAAGAGGAAATGTACATTCTTGTGGAGAAATTGCTGAACATACATGCCCGGCTTTACAACTACACCCCGGTCCTGTCCCAGGAAGATCTGGTATATTTTCTTACAGTGGAATACAACCGTGTTGGAGCTTCGACACATATTACGCCCCGTGAAATTATCCGGGACTTTATAGAACTGATCAATATTTTATATCAAAATCCACAGAAATCCGTCTCCGAAATTTTGGGCGACAACAGCTTTGAAATGGCAAAAGGCGGAATCGACAACGAAGAAATACAGGATGAATTTCAGGAATTTGAGATATAGAAACCCAAAATGGATTACAGCTATAACTGATTTATAGTACAATGATGCTTCGTTGGAAATCCAAATTTATCACACCAGACCAAAGATTGGGCCTGAAAAACAGGGAACAGATATAATTTCTTAATAGCCGCATAAAACCAAACGTAAAAACAGCATTGAATCGAGGTATCAAAATGGATGTATTTCACAGACTTGCCCCTTTTATACAAGACTTCATCTACCAGAACCATTGGGAAGAACTGCGCGGCAACCAGGTAGCAGCCTGCGAAGTGATATTTGACAGTGACGACAATCTGCTGCTTTCCTCTGGTACCGCATCCGGCAAGACGGAAGCAGCCTTTCTTCCTGTATTAACTGATATATACCATCATCCGTCCAACTCTGTTGCGGTTATTTATATATCACCCCTGAAAGCACTGATTAATGACCAGTTTAAACGTTTGGAACAACTGCTGCTGGATTCCAATATTCCTGTTACCAAATGGCATGGAGATGCCTCTGTGTCAAAGAAAAATAAACTGATAAAAAATCCGGAAGGCATCCTGCAGATTACTCCTGAATCCCTGGAAAGTCTGCTGACCAACAAGCGCGGCGCCTGCCTGTCTCTGTTTTCTGATCTTCGTTACGTCATCATTGACGAAGTACATCATTTCATGCGGGATGTAAGAGGACTTCAGCTCTTATGCGTCTTGGAACGTCTGAGAACCCTGACAGGCGTAAATCCCCGCAGAATCGGGTTATCCGCAACTTTGGGAGATGTATCCCTGGCCCAGACCTGGCTGAACACCGGTACCGGCAGAGAATGCGCCGCTCCCATCATGGATGAAGGGAAGAAACGTGTAAGACTTCACATTGAACGGTTTGTAAATTATGCGGACAAGCGGGATCTGATGGAACGAGATTCCTCAGAGAATATCGCACGAACAGATTCCGGCGGTGATATTGGTGACAGGGAGCATTATGAGTATCTCTTTCGGCAGACTTTGGACAAAAAAACTATTATTTTTACCAACAGTCGTGAAGAGGTTGAACTTGTCATGGCGCACTTGCGGGAAATTGCATTAAAACATAAAGCGCCGGATGTATACCGGGTTCATCATGGAAATGTATCTGCCCTGCTGCGGGAAAACACTGAAGATGAAATGAAATCCGAAGATGAAAAAATTGTCACCGGCGCCACCGTAACGCTGGAACTTGGCATTGACATCGGCTCCTTAGACCAGGCAGTACAGGTGGGCGCACCCTTAACCGTATCCAGCTTTGCCCAGCGTCTTGGCCGCTGCGGACGACGCGGACAGATTCCGCAACTGCTATTTACTTTTGTAGAAAGCCTGAAAATCAATTCCTCCGACATTTTAGGCCCCATCAACTGGAATTATATACGGACCATTGCCATTATTGAGCTGTACCTGAGAGATCATTGGATAGAACCCATTCCGCCCCTGCACCACGCTTACAATCTCCTGTATCACCAGACCATGAGCTGCCTGAAAAGCAACGGGGAAATGTCCCCTGCCGGACTTGCCCAGGCAATGTTAAGCCTTGGATGCTTTCGGAAGATTACTCAGGAAGATTATAAAAAACTTTTAACACATTTAATCCAAATAGATCAACTGGAACGCACAGAAAACGGCGGTCTGGCCATAGGCCGCGCCGGAGAAAAAATAGTAAACAGTCATAAATTTCTGACTGTTTTCCTGGCACCGGAATATTTTCTGGTGAAAGACGAAAACCGCACCATCGGCACCGTGGATAAAGTCTATCCTGTGGGTACACATTTTTCCCTGGCAGGAATCGCATGGGAAACGGTTGACATTAACGAAAAGTCAAAGGTAATTTTTGTCAAAAGGGTGCCGGGAATCTCTGTTGTGGATTGGGATGTGGATTTTGAAATGGAACTTCATACCATTCTTGTCCGTAAAATCCGTTATATACTGCAAACAGACGATTCCTATCCTTATTTAAGTGAACGATGCAGGGAACGTCTAAATGAAATCCGCTATATTTCCCGTAACAGCGGCATACTGGAGCACCTGATAACTCCCCTTTCGGACAAAAAGTATGCCATCTTTCCCTGGGTGGGTACCAGACAGCTTATGACACTCCATTATGCCCTGCTCCAGCGGAAAATCAAGAGCAAGATACCATGGAAAATCAGTCTATATCTGGAAGTAATTTTCGAGGGCACAAAAGAAGAATTGGAACTTATCATTGCGGATATTCTGGCCTCCGACCTGGATACCTATGGTCTGCCGCTGCCTGACAAAATACAGATACTTGGGAAATACAATGAATTCATTCCTCTTACACTGCTGCGGAAACAATTTATTGAAGATTTTCTGGATTTTGATGGTTTGAAAAGAGACATAACACTTAAATAATATACTTGTAACAATTTGACCAAAATCAGTATTTTCCTGATATAATGAAGTGACTTGAGTATGCGAGATTTGCTATAACTACACAATTATGCGGTATGGAGGTAAATTGTATGAAAATACCTAAAATGAAGGCTATGTAAAAGGCTCCTTAAATGCCGGTCTGTTGCCAATATGGTACATAGGGGCCATTGATCTGCCTTACACAGAAGATAAAAATATTCTGACAGTAAAAGCTTGGAGTGAAATAAAGCAGTATATGGAGGTATAGCGTATGCAGAGAACAGAAAATGTCGAATTAACGGTTTTATGCCTGATTCATCAAAATAGTAAATCACAATCGAAATTTAAAGAGGTGATTATATGTTTCGCAGAGAGGAAGTAGAAAAGATACTGGCGCAGGCACGGCGGATGGACCCGCAGATGGAGATTAATGGTGCTGCCCGGCATCAATACAGGCTGAGTCCGCCTGTTGATCTGGCATTTGTTCGCGCAGTAGAGGAAAAATATCACTTCCAGTTTCCGGAGGACTATGTCCAGTTTATCACGGAGGTTGGCGACGGAGGCGCAGGACCGGGCTATGGGCTCTGTTCCTTTGGATTCTATCGTACAGAAGCGAAGAACTCCAGGGATGCGAAAATGCGGGACTCATACCTGTGCGGACTGTCCAGAGGGCCGCAGCTACTGCCGCTGGAGCCGGACGATCTGAAGGAGTTCTGTATTTCTGAAAAAGAGTATAAACAGAATCCTGAAAAATACTTTGCGGCAGGAAGTTATAATCTGGATAATGATACTCCACATGGATTTTTCCACCTTGGCACATACGGGTGTGCGAAAGATTATGGTCTGATTACAGCCGGGGAAAGACGCGGTCAGGTATTCAGTTGTAACATAGAAAGCGGCTTTGAGCTGGAAGCCGGCAGCTTTCAGGCATTTTATCAGGACTGGCTTGACTCTGTTTCAGACATAGAACAGTTCCAGAAGAAGGTGGAAGAGTGGAGAAGAATCCGAAACAGATAACTTCCAATTTGCAGGACTGTTAAGTGAGCGCAAAATCAGGTTACAAACAAGTAAACCACAAAAGGCCAAATGTGACCATTAGAGGACAGACAATTCGCCTTAAACGTTCAATTCTGCCTGTGACTGAGAGTAATGCTTCTGTTTTACAATTTCCGGATACCATATCCCAGGCAGAAAAGTACTTAGAATAATTTGCATCATGATAAAGAAATCTTTAAAGAACTCAAATGATGAAACTATGTCTACTTTAAAAGCAATTATAGATGCTAATATCTTTAATTAAAACCAAATCAAATACATCAATGTTAATGATAATCCTATACAAAACAGCAATAATCCAAAAGACAAGCTTCTCCGAATGATCAGATTATTTTCCTTAAATTCTTCATTCTTTAATGCAGCCAAATGAACATAATCCCTATGCACCGTATTTCCTCTTCTCCATGTATGATTGCCAATACTCTGCACCAGATTCAACAGTTTACCCAATCTCTCCGTAAAAGCATTTCCCTCCAAGCGTTCATGGGGCAGGGGCGAATTGCGATACACTGTCCTTCGCAGAACCATCACCACAGCATCTACAAAACTATCCAGAATCCTGCATAACACAGCGAAAACCGCCGGCAATATCTTAAGCAATAGGGGTCTGTAAATAAGTTCCTCCAAATCAAGCCGCCGAGGCCATAAATTTACATACACAGTTCCGCACATCCTCTGTTTTTGTTCAGAATTCTCCGTTTTCTTCATCAACACTTTGCGGACAAATAACAGATACACTGCCACACCTATGACAATGGAAATCAGACCTCCCTTAAGATTCTCAAAACTGAAGTAAGACACCTCATGCACCAAATCACCGGCATTTGCAGCCTCCATACTCAAATAACCGCCTGCCGACTGCACCATATCCGAAAATCCCTCCCACGGCTGCCTCATATCAAAAAAGCCCTCCGCCAACTGTGCCGCTTTCTCCATAAGAACATAAGGTAATAATCCCCATACCAATAGCACCAACGCGCTCCCAGCCACTGCAAAACCTGCAGAAAACCTTTGGAAACATTTCATTCCGTCATAACTTTCCTGCTTTTTTTCATCCCCATTCTTCTCCACAAAAATCGCTACAAACAACTTCGTCATATAAGCAACGGTCAATCCTCCGGAAAAAAGGAAAAGCCTCTCCACCATCCTCATAATATTGCCGCCCCCATATTCCACAATGCTTTCATGGAGCAGGGTCTTGCTGATATAGCCTCCGAAGAAAGGCACTCCGCTGATAGCAAGAGCTCCTGTAAGAAAACTTCCCGCCAGCACAGGCTTCTTCCTTCCAAAGCCCCGAATCACATTCAGATCCATACTATGGATATTCTTATGAATCACGCCTGCTGCCAGAAACAGCACCAGCTTTATCAGAGAATGATTCACCATATGCAGAAACACCCCATGCATTGCAAGCGTATCAGGCTTTACAAACGGAATTGTTCCTGTATACACATCAGGCAGCACAAATGAAACAGCTTCCGGAAACGTATCATACGCCCCAAGTGTCCTGGCTCCCGACAACCCCAGCATACCGATTCCCACAAGAATAAAACCAATCTGAGACATGGAAGAACAGGCAAGCGTCCTCTTGAGGTCAATGGAAAATACAGCCAAAAATGCGCCTCCGAACATAGTAATCACACCCAATGCCAGCACCAACCCGCACCAATATGAATCATGAGGAAACAGAGCGCAGCTTATAATCAATATTCCGTATATACCTGTTTTGGTGAGAATTCCCGACAACAGCGCAGACGCAGGAGCCGGCGCTACAGGATGCGCTTTTGGCAGCCAAATATGCAATGGGAACACACCTGCCTTTGCTCCGAAACCGAAAAGCATACACACACCTGCTGCATACAGCATTTTCTTATCAGCACATTCTGCAGCCGCAGCAGCCAATTCACTGATTTTCAGAGTTCCCAATTGATATTGCAGCAGGAAAATTCCCATCAACATCACCAGACCTCCCAGTACCGCTACTGCCAGATAAGTCCCTGCTGCCCTCAGAGAAGCCTTATCCTCCTCCTGTGCCACCCACACATAAGAAGTAAAAGACATAACCTCAAAAAACAGAAAAGTGGTATATAAATCCGCTGACAAAAACACACCCAATGTAGCTCCCAGCGTCCACAAGAAAAATAAATAAAACCGGCCATTTTTCCTATGACCTTCAAAATATTCTCCGGAAAAAACGGACGCCATCATCCACATAAAAACTGCAACACAGCCATAAATGGCCCGAAAACCGTCCAATACAAAGCTTATCCCAAGACCGCAGAATCCAGGAATTTCCAGCATAACAGCCTGTTCCCCCACAATTTTACCGCAACGGATACTGATACCGGATAACATTGCCATTCCTGCAAATTCCAATACTGTTGTCCCAATGACCACGGACTTTTGCAATTTCTGCAATTTCTTCAATTTTACTTTCTCTCCCGTGACATTGCCCTCAGAACCCTTATTGAGGCCGGTCCTTCCTGTCACATACGCCAACATCCCTGCTACAAATGGAAAAAATACGAAAACAGCCAAACTGATTTCCAACTGACACCTCCCTGCCCACCTCAAATGGACATTCCCTAACCCACTCTTTATGATGCTCTTTTCATAACATATCAGCTACTTCCATTTACCGAAGTTTTACAACATCAATTTCTCCTGATACATATTTAATATATCATCCCTTCCAATAATTCCATCACCGGTCCGGAATGCAGTCCGAAATAAAACATTACCGCCACAAAAACGGCCAATGGCACCCACATTTTCCAATTGGCATCTTTTACATTCTTATCATCGACAGCATCAGAACCTTTTACCGGACAAAACGCCCGAATCACGATATCCATCATATAAATAGCCGTCAACAATGCCGATACCATAAGCGCTGCAATCCCCACATATGCAAGAGGCATCTCACTATCCACCGCTGCCTTAGCCAGATTCCACTTACTGACAAATCCGCACAGTCCCGGTACTCCCATCAAAGCAAACGCCGACACAGTAAAACAACAAAATATCTTCGGCATCCTCCATCCAAAACCATCAATCTCCTGGACATAATGCTTGCTTGTCTGATAGATAACCGCTCCCACACAGAAAAAAGAACATATCTTCATAAAGGAATGGAAGAGCATATGCGCCATAGCACCCACCAGGCCCAGGGGTGTCATCAGCACAACTCCAAAGAGGATATATGAAAGATTACTGATTGTCGACCAGGCAAGCCGCCTTTTCAAATGTGTCTCCTTCACCGCCCTGCTGCAGCCATACACAATGGTGAAAATCACCGGCACCATTACCACCTTCTGCGCCCATGTCCCTCGCAGAAGCTCTGTTCCAAAGCTGAAATAAGTCACTCGCATCGTTGCAAAGGCACCTGTATTTACCACCGCTACCGCATGGAGCAGCGCTGTCACCGGTGTCGGCGCCACCCCCGCTTTCGGCAGCCAGGAAGAAAAGGGCCACATGGCAGTTTTTACACTGAAACCACAAAAGCAAAGCACATATATCAGCAAGAGCATATCGGACTTCTCTCCTATGCCCGCCATATTCAACACACCCCCTGCCACAAAGGAAGAGGTGGTTCCATAGACTAATATAAATACCATACCGATAAATGCAAAAGCCGCACCACCCAACATATAATACAGGTAGCTTCTTGCTGCCAGAATTGCCTCCCTTGTCCTGGTATGCAGCACAAGCGGCAGTGTCACCAAACTCAGCATTTCAAAGAAGAAATACATAGTGAGAATATTTTCCGCCAGTGCAATGCCCATAGTAACTCCATAGGTCACCACATAAAACAGGAAAAATGACCCCTCATTGTCCTCATGCTTCATATACTCAAAGGAATACAACATAGCAAGCGGCCAAAGCACTGCTGCCATGCCCGCAAATACCGCCCCCATACCGTCTAAACGGAAAGTAACACTTAGATTACCGGTAAACCGAAATAAAGTCAGGGTTCCCTCCGGCATGTACAGCAGCAACAGTAATACCAGCAGGGAATTGATACTGACCACCGTTTCCAAATAGACCAGCATCGCCTTTCGCGTCCGAAAGGGCAGCATTGGCATCAATATACCCGCAAACAAAGGCAAAATCACTACAATCAACATAATAATTTCTCTCATCTTTGTAACCAAACCCTTCTTATTTCCAGTTCCGCTTTTGCCGGAAGGCAATTGTTCATTCCAGTTCTGCATCCATTCCAAGGCCGTTGCTGTTCTTTACCGGCCTGCTTCGCTCCAAGGCCGTTGCTGTTCTTTACCGGCCTGCTTCGCCCAAAGTCCGTTGTTAGCCCCTGGCTCTGTGCTCATTTGAATAAAGTTATGGGAAAAATTCCCAGTACAAGCACCAGCACCGCCAACACAAGCAACGGTATCAACATACTGGAAGCAATCTCTTTCCCCTGACATACTTCTTCACCAGAATGCACCTTCCTATTTTCACGAGACTTTTCTTCCCCCGGAAAGAATCCCTTTATGGTAATGGGCAGAAGATATCCGGCGGTCAGCAGAGCACTGACTAACAACACCACCGGCCCCAGCCAGGAAAACACCGGAATTTCCGAATGCAGAGAACCCTGTGCCAGATACCATTTGCTGATAAAACCGCATGTGGGCGGTATTCCAACGAGTCCCAGAGCAAATAAAGTATAACACCACATTACCTTTGGCATCTCTTTTCCCAGCCCTTCCAGCTCCTCCACCCTTGTATACCCGAAACGATACAGAAACACACCCGCTGTCAGAAACAAACCGCATTTTATCAACCCATGTGCAGCCACATGAAACAATGCCCCCGCCATTGCTTCAGAAGTCAGCAGAGATAAACCATACAAAATATAAGAAACCTGGCTAACCGTAGAATAAGCCAGCCTCTTCTTGAACCCACGTTCCCGATAGGCCAGCATGGACCCCATAAATACTGTCAATAAGGCAAGTGTCATCCATAAATATTGTACCCAGGTACCTCTCAGGAAATCTGTCCCTATGACATAGAACACCACCCTGACAATAGCAATCACCCCTGCTTTCACAATAACAGCCGACAACATCGCCGATGCCGGAGACGGTGCAACCGAATGCGCCGCGGGCAGCCATGCATGGAAAGGAAGCATTCCCGCTTTGACTCCGAATCCCATCAACATAACAAACACTACCATCAGCAAAATCCCCTCATGCCCTCTCACTGCGGCAGCATCCAAGGTTCCGCCCATCATAAAATCCAGGGAACCGCAATAACGATACAAAAAAAATATGCCAAACAATCCCCCATATGCACCGCACAGAGAATAAAATAAATATTTCCTGGCGGCCGTCACAGCTTCCCTGGTGCCATTATGAAGCACCAAAGGCATGGATACCAATGTAATCAACTCATAAAACAAATACATGGTAATCAAATTCCCGGCATAGACAAATCCTGTCAATACCCCATAACTCAACAGAAAAAAGCCATAATACCGTTTTTCCCCGCCTTCATGCTTCATGTAAGGAACGGAATACAGCCCCACTGCCAGCCAGATGACACTGACAATTGTGATAAAAAACCTTCCCACCTCATCCACACGAAAATACACAGGTATGGATTCTATCAACCTGAATAGCACAACACTGTTATCACCTGTCCAGGCGGCAGTGGTCGCCAATAGAACGGAAGCCACCAACATAACACTCACAAAAAGGTATAAGCGCATATGCTTCACACCAGTACCGCCTACTGCCCGCAAATGTTCAGAAAAAGCCAGGACAAGCAGCAAGATTCCTGCCACAGCAGGCAGCCCTATGGAAATCAATAACAAACCTTGCATCCAAACACCCCCTTTAGCCGAACATGGCAAGTCCCTTCTGAATCAACCGTATAATCGGTTCGGAATTCAAACCCAATACAACATTCAGCACAATAAAACAAATCAATGCCACAGATTTCACTGGCTGTTCCTTCATGAAAACCACTCTGCCAACTATTGTGTTTTCTCCCGTTGTATCACCTCCGTAACGAGGAGAATAGATACATATTACCATCTTCATAAAATAAGCCGCATTCAGCACCGTACTGATTGCCAGCGCAATAAAGGTGGGCAGCATCTTATGTGCATGCCCCACCGCTGCCTGCGCAAAGAACAGCTTTGATATAAAACCGGAAAACATCGGCATTCCCACCATGGACAGAGAACCCACGGTAAAAGCAATCCCTGCCAGCTTATTCCGATATCCTGATCCTACCAGCTCCCTGCTGGTTCTCCCTGCGGAAGCCGCCGCAAGACCGGAAGCCGCCACAAAAAGCAGAGATTTGGTAGCCCCGTGGGAAATCACATGATAAATGCTTGCCACCATTCCCTCCTGCGTCGCCAGTCCGATACCCATATAAATATACCCTATCTGCGCTACAGAAGAATACGCAATCATACGTGTAATCTGTTCCTCCTGAATCGCATTAATGGAACCCATGATCATCCCTACGATTCCAAATACAAACAGCACATTGGCAACCTTGCTCCCTGTGAGAATCTCAAATCCCACAACCCTGTAAAACACCTTAATCAGCAGAAAAATATAACCCTTTGAAACCAAAGAAGACAAAATCGCCGCTGAGGATAACGTAGAATATCCATAGGCATCCGGAAGCCATGCGTGAAAAGGATATAATGCGCTTTTCATGGCAAGACCCACAGATATCAACCCTACCGATACCATCAACGGAATATGATACTGTCCCGTCTGCGCTAAAATATGCACCTGCTCCTTAATATTGCTCATCAACAAATGCCCTGTCAAATCATATAAAAAGCAGATACCCAGCAATAACAGACCGGAACCTAACAGGCTCATGATCATATACCTGGTAGCTGCTTCAATGGTTCGTCCATTCTGCCGAATCATAATCAACCCGCAGGCAGATATGGTATTAATTTCCACAAATACATATGCGGTAAACAGATCATTGGTATAAATCAAAGCCAAAAGCGAGCAAAGCAGCAGATTCACCATAACATAATAGAGATTCTGCTTACTCTCTTCAATCTGTGCTTCGCGTTCTCTGACACCGGCCACCATGCACAACAGCATAATCACACAGAAGAAAAGCCCCATAAAAGCTTCCAATACCCCAATCCGGATTTCATTGCCCCAAGGCGCCGGAAAATGTCCCATCCGATAGATAAATGCCTCCCCTGTCCCAGTCACATACGCAAGAACAAATGCAGACAAGATACCAACCACAATAATTACAATTCCATTCACACGTTTTGCCCATTTTCCGGGCAGAATAGAACACAGAGGACCGGAAAACAATGACAGAATGATGGATATGAAAGGAAAATTACACACGAAATCCATTATTTTCCCTCCTTTTTCAGTTGTGTAGATATCTCGTCCAAATCCAACGTATGATATCGTCGATACAATCGTATGGTCAATGATAACATTAATGCTGTCACTGACACAGAGACCACAATACCTGTCAGCACCAATCCACTGGGAATAGGATTCACATACGCTTCCACACTCTGCACTCCATCCACCACCACCGGAGCCTTCCTGCCCTCAATATAGCCCTTTAATGCAAGAAAGAGATAAGTTGCCGTATCCATAATATTCAGGCCGATAATCTTCTTAATCAAATTTTTCTGCAATAACAAATTAGAAAAACCGATACCAAACAGAATCATGGCAACAGCTTCCTCATAATTGCTGAACAAATTTCCAAAACTCATCAATAATCACCCTTTCGGAACATGACATAAAAGGTATACATGGTACCTGCCACCACCGTACCCACACAGATATTTAACAACAAAATCAGTCCGCTGCTGATAATCGCCCCCGGCGTCCCCAAGGGAATCACACTTTCTATATGATTTGCTCCCGTATAAAAGGAATAGCTTTTTGCAATGCTGTAACAGGCAAGGGCGCAGAAACTAATCCGCCGGTAGGTTTTGACCGTAAAAAATTTCTCCGTTTTGGCAAAACCAAAGGCATTCAGATACAGAATCAACCCTGCTCCGATGACAGCACCTCCGGAAAATCCTCCGCCCGGCCCCAAATGTCCGGCCAGAATCAGATAAATTCCGAAAATGAAAATAGGAGGCACCAGAATTCTCGCCACAGTCTGCAATATCACATCATTTTTCGGCTCATGGGTTCTATCATTGATTTCTTTCTCTTTCTTATCATTTCGCAGCAGAATCAATACCGTACAGGTTGCAATAAAGAGCACATGAGACTCTCCCAAAGTATCAAATGCTCTGTAGTCCAGAATCATTCCCGTAACAATATTTACCGCACCGGTCTCCTGCAGTCCCTTTTCAATATAACGAGCCGCCACTTCATTGTTGACCGGATTCTCCTCATTGCCAAAATCAGGCAAAGCAGAAACCGCCGTCAGAAGCATCACCACAAGAAAAATACAGAACAAAGCACTGAAAATACGGTATACCTTCCGGAAAATCCGAATCTCCGTATTGTGCTCCATATCATAAACCTGTTCTGTCAGTTTCATTTTTTCCTTCTTTTTTTGCTGCTTCTCCTTCTGGATAAGGTATTGTTCCTCTCTTGTATCCCACCTTTGGACTTTCTCATGTCCACTGTTTCTATTCTTATCCTCCGGCGTGTAATCTGACAATGCACTACTATTGCCTTCCAACCACTGACTGAACTTATAGGAAAAAGTCTGCTGATATTGTTCTTCCGGAACTTTTTTACTCATTCCTCTTCACACCCTCTTCTTCTATTTCCATCTATTTCACAAGTGCCTTCTTTTTTGACATTCCTATTTTCTTCCACAATATCATTCCTTTCGATATTGTTATCTTGTCCGCCATCACCATCTTTTTTGATAGCATCAATTTTCTTCAAGGTTACCAGGAACAGAACCGTAGTCACACCTGCCCCTACCGCTGCCTCCGTGATTGCCAGATCCGGAGACTCCAATAATATCCATATAATAGACATCACCAGGCTATAAGACATGAAAATCAATATGGTATTCAAAAGATTCTTCGATAAACTGGCCGCAATTGCACAAACCACCAGAAATCCCAACAAAATACAAGTAAATATAGTCACAATATATGCCCCCATTTCAATATCATAACGCAGTTTTCTTTTCATCTTCTTTTTTTTCCAGCGATTTGTTTGTACTCGTGTGCACATCCATGATGATAACACCATAATGCTTCTCCTTTTCTTCGTCCGTTGTCACCTCCAGCCTGGCAATCAAATGTGACGATACCGGCGACGAAAACCACAAAAATACAATGACAAGAAACAGTTTCAAGGATGTAAAACTAAAACCACTCATGACAATCAGACCAAGCAATGCAAATCCAATCCCAAGAGTATCCCCCATAGCAGCAGCATGCATTCGATTCAAAACATAATGAAAACGAAATACGCCGATTATTTCAATAATAAAAATTGCAAGCCCACACAGTAACAGCCCGCCGCCAATTATAAAACGAATCCATTCAATGACCGCCATCTTTTTCCTCCACAGTTTCCCTGCCTTCTGCCTCCGCCGCTTCCTTTTTCTCCAAATATACTCCCATACACACTTTTGTCAGCACAATGACCGCAAGGAAACTGATCATGGCATAAATAATACAGATATCCACCAAATAACCTTCACCCAACATCAACGCCAGAATCGCAATCATCACTATAACCATGGTTCCCATCATATTTACTGACACTATCCTGTCCGCAATCCTGGGACCTATAATGGCACGTACCAGACACAGCATCAACAAAATGGCCAATATAATCAATATCACCATAAATAAAATATGATAAGCTTGTTCCAAACCCTCAATTCCTTTTCCCATGACCCATTTACTTCCTGTTCCTTATTCTTGTCAGATTCTATTAACTTACACACCCTCTTATTGACTTGTAAAATCTTCATTCCGTTCATGCTTCCCCGGATTTCTGTTTTCCTCTAACTGTCTGATATATTCAATAAATTGACTTTCATGAATATCTTCTGCCATGGTTTCATCCAGACAATGTACTGTATACTTTGAATCCTCCAATGTGACAGTAATAGTACCTGGCGTCAAAGTGATACAATTTGCCAGAAACGCCCTGCCCACAGCCGTCTTCAGATCAGATTGAAAACTAACCAGCACAGGCTCCACCTCTTCTCTCTGGGTCAATATCATATGAATGACATTGATATTTGCCTTCACAATTTCCTTCACTAACAGGCAAATGTATTTCAGAAAGAAAAATGTTCTCTTGTAAACCCACAATTCTTTCGCAATGCTGTAATCCATAAATTTACAGGTAAACGCAACTAACACCCCTGCAATCACCAAACCAATCAAACCTATCTCCAATGTAAAACTCCCATTAAATATCACCCATATGAAAAAATACAGCAGATACATAATAACCTCCATGATGCCTCTCCACGGCATCACCAATCCGGATGAAAAAGCAGCGTATGCCTTTCATGACACATCTCTTCCTTACAAGTTTCACATTTTAGCACAAAATATTCCAATTTAAAAGCACTTATCTGAAAAATATTGCACAAAAAGTATCATAAAGCAATACCGTATTTTTTTCCATTCATTCTTATCCTTATCCAACTCTTCCATAATACAAGAATATAAGGCAACCCCTCCTTTTTCCCATATGATTTTCATTATTACCAATTCTGATTCCGAAATTTGCTGTGACATACTTCTCTCCTATTTCAATTCCATAACCGTCCTTCCAGAACCCGGCTCGGCAGACGAATTCCCATCTACTACATAGATCAAATTTCTCGCAACATTCCCCTCTTTGTTAATCGTTATCCTGCTCTCAATCAATCCATCTACTTTTTCGTCTTCTGTATGCTCAATGCTCCACCCACTATAACAAACAGAACCATCCTCATTTAGAAATTTTATTATAATATGGCCTGCTACACCCTCCGGAATATCCCTGGAAACATCAAGTGATATTCCATTCCAATGCAATAACATACTGTCCGTTGAACTATTGTATGAAGCAATATCATCCATTGCTGTTCTGTCCAACAAAATTCCATCCGGCACAGTTTCCTCTAACTCTGCTTTGTCTGACATCGCTCCATTCGGCACAGTTTCCTCTAATGCTGTTCTGTCTGATATTGCTCCATCCGGTATAATTCCGTCCAATGCTGCTTTGTTTAATGCAGCTTCGATCGGTAATGCAGCATCCAGCATTTATATAAAAAGAAATGCCTGTGCCGCAACACAAGCATTCCTTTTGGTTAATCTTGTTTATTTTCTTCTTTATCTACTTTCTTATAAGCCAAAAAAGTAATAGCTCCTATCGCTGCCACTACAGCAACTACAATCAAAATCAGCCACATAAGTTTCATGCCATTTCCTTCATGCTGCAATTCAACAGCATCGGATCCGCCTATTACAATATCCGATTCACCAGTTTTGGAAGACTGTTCTCCTGTCTCCTGTGAACTGCTGTCATTAGCAGGTACCGATTCATCGTCACTTCCGGAAGAATCCTCATTAGAGCTTTCGTCCATGACATCATCACTTAGGACAATGACATAATTTGAAGCATGTGTAAATATCAATTCAGCAATACCATCCTCATTTATCTGGGCAGCAGTGACAAATTCAAGCCCGCCAGCACTTTCATTATAATAGAAGAGATTTGCATACAATTCCGCATTAGCCGAATCCATATTGATCATAAGTACAGCGCTGTAGCCAAAATCACCACTGTGGGCAAGGCTAATCTGTTTCGTCTGACAATCTCCGGCCACGTCATTCACAATATCCTCTGGAATAGCTGATGTTCCAACCTGTACGGATAAATCCACATCGTTTGCATGGTCTGCCGTAACATTGCTGCCGTTTACAAGCCAACTAATCCCGTCCCCCATATCAAAGGAAATAGTTACATTCTGTCCTTTCACACTGTCAAGCACATTTCCGGGTACAATGGATGCGCCATTCATATTTACGTTAATCCACTTTCCTTCAAGAGCATTTGCAGCATCTTCCTTAATGGCCTCCCAGCCGTCCTTACCTGATTCGCCCTCAATAAATGGAATCTCCGCTTCTGGCGCCGTCGAAGGTGCTGTTGTTGGGTCTGGTTTCGTCGCGGGTTTTGCTGTTGGGTCTGGTTCCGTCTCAGGTTCTGTTGTCGGGTCTGGTTCCGTCTCAGGTTCTGTTGTCGGGTCTGGTTCCGTCTCAGGTTCTGTTGTCGGGTCTGGTTCTGTCGTAGGCGCCGTTGTTGGGTTTGGTTCCGTCGTAGGCGCCGTTGTTGGGTTTG
>CAMWLE010000032.1 GCA_947175015.1 uncultured bacterium | reverse complement strand
ACTATATACAATAGAGGGTATTTTGTCAACACTTTTTTGAAAAAAATTTTTATTTTTTCTAAATTTCTACTTTTAGCCCTTCTCATCTTCTTCAAAACAACCATTCCAGTTTTTTCCCTTAACGCTATCAATTCTTGGCTCTCCGCTTCTGCTGTGCAACATTAGCCCACAGGCATATAGTTACAAAAAACATAACAAATGAACCAATAAGTGCCACAAAATATGCCGTAGCTACAGGAGTAGATGTTTGAACACCCTCCACATTTGCGTACATCTTTCCATTGGAAAGATAAGCAGTAACGGTCGCACCCTGACGATAGGAATAGGAATTATGTGCATTTTTCAAATCATAATTCTCCCCCATATAGCTGACAACGATATCATATGTAGTTATCGTAGAGCTTGAATTTCCCACCTTGATGTCCGTCTCTTTCGTCTCTGAGCTGACTACCTGCACCTTTACCTCCGTATAGTCTACATTGGCATTGTCCATAGGGCCTCTCAGCAGCACAGTTGCTACAATGCAGATAATCATAATAATTCCACAAACCCATACTTTTTTCATAGTCCTTCTCCTTCTTCAATTCAAATTTTTCACATCCGCATGATTTTCACATCCGCATGATTTGTTGCACTGTCTTTATTATAATTTATGCGCACTTCTCATCATGTCGTTTCAGTGACATATCTTCTCCAAAATGATAGTCCTGGCCTCTTCCCTGCCAAACAAAGTTTCCAAATTCATGGACCACTCTGATGCAATTCTTAACACATCCTCCTCGTCCAAAGAATCAAACTCATCTTCAAACAAGTCTTCTTCTCTTTCTGCCAAATGCAAATGAAGTCTCTCTTCCACATCTGACTTCTTCCCAATACAACCAAAAATCTGTCCGTCCGCATAAGAATACAGCCGAATCAGCTTCCCCTGCTCCATCTTAGCAAAAGCATAGGCATCCGATACCCTATGCGAAGCAAAAAAACATACCTCCCCTGCACATTCCCCCATATGAGACATTATGTTCACAATCTGATCCACCTCTGAAACATCCCACAGGCAAATTCCCGCCAAAAACGTCCAGCCGTCATATGGCCCGGACAGCATAGCTTTAGACTGCCATTGTTCCTCTATCTCCCTTAATCCGTCACCCCAGGTAGTTTCACGCACATACTTCAAGTACGGGCAGCAGAACAGAAGCCTGTCCGCCTCCACATCCTTGATTGCAAACCACATACTCTTATAGCCAAAACACTCTTCAATTTTCGCCATTTTCCCTTCCTCCACTTCATAGCACCACTGCCTTTCTGATACCGTTGCCAAGTGAACCATAAAAACAGCGCCTTTGCTATGACAAAGTAAAGCGCTGTTTTTATTCATTCCTTTCGCCGTAGACGGATAGGTGTCTACTATCACACCAACTTCCGTGTTACATATATTATATAGCACAGGTGCAAATTTTTCAACCAAATTCTTGCATCTTTCGCTGCATATTTATGAGGGCGAGCGTTCACTATTATGTTTTAATGAATGTAAAAACGGACTTCATAACAGGCCCCGCCCTCAACCAGGTTCCTGGCACTGATCGTTCCGTTCTGTTTCTCAATAATTGCCTTAGAAAGCGCCAATCCAATACCAATACCGCCCTTTTCAGCCTGCCGCCCCCTGAAAAAACGTTCAAAAAGGTGTGGAATATCCTCTTTAGCAAATCCTGCTCCGGTATCCCATATACGAATCTGCGTATAAAGAGGATTTTGCTCATAGTCGCAATAAACTGTTCCTCCCGATGGTGTGTGTTCCATACAGTTTTTCATAAGATTCATCATTGCTTCCATGGTCCAGTCCAGATCCGCATATATTACCATTTCTTCGGCTTCCGGTATCTGAATAGAAACCTTTGCCGCCGAAAACAGCTCCTGCAGATTATCGGCAGCAAGCATAAGAATCGTATAAACGTCAACGTCCTTTCTCTCTAAGGTTAATGTTCCGGCATCAATACGGGATAGCAACAATAGTGCCTCTTCCAAATGTGACAACCGGGAAATCTGCTGCCGAATCTGTTCCAAATGCTTTACAGAGGGTTTTTCATACATCATTTGTGCCGCCAGGGAAATAGAAGTCATCGGCGTTTTCATCTGATGTGCAATATTATAGAGATTCTCCGCAAAATGATTCTTCGCCTTAAGCGCTGCATCTCTGGCCTGATACAGTTCTGTCACTGTCTTGTAAATCTCATCCTGCAATTTGGAGAATTCATCTTCTCCAAATTGCAAGAGCACTCCGACACTGCCAGTATTTACCTTTTCCAGATACTCTGTCAAAACATGGATTCGCGCAATATCCCTTTTGCGCCATAGCAAAAGGGTCATAAGAAATAACAAACCTCCTGCCAGGAAACCAGTACCTGCCAGAAATAGAATCTCTCTTCCCCCTGAATACAGGAAATCTCCCTGTCTATATCCGTATGCCTGAAGAATATTATCTTCTGCGATACTTGCAGATTGTTCACAAGAATTAAATTCTGTAACATTTTCATATTGTTCTAATACACTGAGCGATTGATTTCTGCGATTTCGTAGTATCGCAAGAATCTCCTGCTCTGCTTCCGGCTTGTTCGCTATGATTTCCTGGCAAATATTCCCTAACATCATAAAATACATATGGTTATCATAATACATCACAAGCATGGCCGTAACAGAAGCAGTAAACAGACTTATGGATAACACAAATCCTACAAGTACTGCAACATTTTTTCTCTCACTCACTCCACATCCTCCATACGATAACCGATACTCCTGACTGTCTTCAAACAGGATGGCTGATGCAGCTTCTCCCGCAGGCGCTTCATCGTCACCGTCAGCGTATTATCATTAACATAATTTCCATTACTATCCCAGACTTTTTCCAGCAATGCTGCTCTTGTAACTGTTTTTCCCTTATTCTGCAGCAAATAATTAAGCAACTGATATTCTGCCGGACTTAAGCTGATTTCTTCCGAATCACAGAGAACGAGACTCCTTTTCCGGTCAAGAGATATCGTACCACAGGAAAAATATTGTTTTGATACATCTCCTGTTCTCCGCAGCAATGCCCGGATACGTGAGAGTAAAACCTCCAGCTCAAAGGGCTTTACCACGTAATCATCTGCACCATTTTGAAATCCGGAAACAATGTCACAGGAATCACTGCGGACAGTAAGAAAAATAACCGGCAATTCTTTCCAGTGAGAACGTATCCACTGGCACAGCATATTTCCATTGCCGTCCGGCATATTCCAGTCAATCAATGCCAATGTGGGACACGCATTTTGAAATGCCTGCTTTGCTTCGGCAATCGTTGGACAGACAACAACCTGATAACCATGCTGTTCCAGAAACCCTTTCACCGCCTGGGATATGTTTTCATCATCTTCAACATAATATATATCAATCATTCCATTGCCTCCCTTTCCCACATTTTTCATTACAGCTCAGCGTTCCTGACCTACATCATAGTATCATCCCGCAAAGTATCCGTCAAACTGACTTTGAGCATCTTTTTCCCGCCAAGATAATAAGCAAACGCAACACACCCTAAAATTGCCAGTATAAAGGCCAGAATCGGCAGGAATGGCGCTTCACGGATAAAGGTCATAGGGTTGATATAACTCACCTTAATGAAAAGCACCACTGCAGCCACAGTAATCGGCAGAACAATCAACACCGGGCGTCCTGCAATCACAAGTGCTTCCACACAGAACATTTTTTTCATTCCCCCAGGAGTCAGACCCACAGACATGTATCGGGCAAATTCCCGTTTCCTTTGGTGCACAAATCCAAGTGTATTGGAAAATACATTGCTGATTCCTATGACTGCAAGCAGCACACAGAATACGCTGATGATCGCCATCATTCCGTTTAACATATTGTCATTGTTAAGCTTGTCCTGGATGCGATTTTCTACTTCTGCCTCACAGCTTTCCCCCAAAAGTTGAGACAACGCTTCTTCTATGGCATCCAGCTCTGCCAACGTCACTCCGTCTGCCGCCAGAATCCTGACATACATCTCCTCCTCCTGACCGCCGATGTACTCTTTGATTTCTTTCCAGACAGACAGGGGAATAAAATGCACCAGTTCATAGAAATCCAAAGTTCCATACTCTTCCCGCAGAACAGGAACTTCCCTTGTATAAGCAATCACCGGAATTTCATAAGTCATATCTTCCTGTCCGGCCCGCCTGAGAAGCGTCGTCTGACTGCCTTCTGTCAGGTAGGATAACCTACGCCGTTCCCGAAAATTCGGATCTGTGGCGTCACAGGTCTGGTTCCGTATGATTGCTCCATCCAGCCGCGGCGCCACCCCAATCTGCTCACAATATTCCAAAAATCCGGCATCATCCAGAATCACCAACGGCGCATTCACAAGCCATGCACCGTCAACCGCAGATACATACCCTGATGGGGCATTTTCAAACCCTCCTATGGCCTGCATCTCTTCACTGATTTCTTCCTGTGTCACAATCCGTTTCGCCGCCGCCCTTTGATACACCACACTGCTCTGCACCCCAGGAAGTCCCCGCAGCGCCTCCGTATACTCAAAAGTGTCAATTTCCGTATTCTTTACTGTCGCCATCACATCCCAGGCATCCTGATACTTCTCAAAATAAGTCTCCCTCTGACTGAGTATCATAACTGTGAAACAACACATCATAAGAGAAAATGCAAGGAAAGATAATGTAAGAGAAAAGAATGTAGTGCGCATGGCTTTCCTCTGTGCTTTCAGTGCATTTCCGGCAAGCTCCCCCTCCATCCCGAACAACAGTGACAATACAGGAGAATTCCTTTTTCTTTTCAACTGAAATTCACCAGTATTTTTGATAGCTTCCAGAGGTGTCAGCCTGCTCATTTTCCTTGCGGGAATCCATGCGGAAATCCATATGGTCAAAAACGCAGTCAAAAGAGATAAAAGCAGAATCAGTGGGTGATATGCAAAAGGCAGCACCAGCCGTCCTTCCACATCGGCCAGTATTACATTCATCCCCTCCATAATGCCCATACTAATCAGGATACCAAGTAAACTGCCTGCCGCAATCGGTATCGTACATAATACAAAAGCCTCCTGCAAGAGACAGGTTCGGATTTGCCCCGGTGTAGCTCCAATGCTGGAAAATATGCCAAATTGATGAATTCTAGCGTTCATTGTCACCGCAAACGCGTTGTGGATGACCAAAATCAGTGACAAACAGGCAATGACTGTGATCATGAGAAAGAACGGGAATATCCAGCGCAGCGCCGAATCATTTGCATCACGGATCAGATACATATTCAAAAGGGCATAATGGTATGTGACATTCTCTGCCGGAAGTCCTGCCAGTGCGGCAATCCGCGGCATATCCTGAAGGATTTTACGCATATTTGTCAAATAAACATCTACCACTATCTCCTGTTCATCAGACAACACTTCATTTATAACCGCCTGTTCCACATTGGCATAATTTCGTATTACATCCAGAGTCTCCGTGTTGATTTCTCCCACAATACGGCCCTGCCAATCGCCCTCCTCTGCTTTCAGCCTCTCTATCTCATATACCCATAAATTATAAAACAAACTGCATAACAACGACAGCAGCAGTGCGGAAATAAAAGCGGCAGCCATAATTGAAATACTGGATGTGCGGTTATTTTTGATATAACCGGATGAATAATCTCTCCACATATTGTCAGCCTTACCATTCCTTCGATAAGGCGTTCCCTCCCTTCTTCTCATCGCTGATAATGCGCCCGTCTTCTATGGTTATGATACGGTCTGCTTCCAAGGCAACTTTTTCGTCATGTGTGATCAACACTATGGTTTGTTCCATATTACGGTTGGATAATTTCAGCATATCTATGATTTCCCTGGAATTCTTCTGATCCAAATTGCCCGTGGGTTCGTCCGCCAACAGAAGTGCCGGACGATATATCAGAGACCGGGCAATGGCCGCCCGCTGCTGCTGTCCTCCGGATAACTGGTTCGGAAGCGAATCCAACTTATCTGCAATCCCCAAAGTTTTCACCACCTGCTCAAAATATTCCTGGTTCGGTTTCTTCTTGTCCAGCAGAAGGGGCATAAGAATATTTTTTCGTATGGTAAGTGTGGGAATCAGATTATAAAACTGGTAGACCAGTCCCACCTTCCTACGCCGGAATATAGCCGCCCTTGTTCGGTTCATGGTAGAAATATCCGTTCCCTCAATGATGACTTTACCCTCCGACGGTTGATCCACACTGCCGAGAATATGCAGTAATGTGGACTTTCCTGAACCGGAAGCCCCTATCATGGCAACAAATTCTCCTTTTTCTACCGACAGATTAATGCCATCCAGAGCAACCACCTGACTGCTTCCGGTACCATACACTTTTCGCACTCCTTCACATTTCAAAATCTCCACGTTTCCTCTCCTTCCTGTACTGTCAAATCCTTCCTATTCCGGTTCCACATCCGCCCGTCATTTCTCGACCGGACTCTTCTGGTTCCACAATGTACCTCCAGGCACTATGTTTTGCCATGTACCTGTTTATTATTATAGCATATGAAAATGACAGTTCAGTGACTGCATTTGGCTCAACTCTTTGGAATAGTCCATGAGAAGTATACAAAATCTATATAGGGGATCCATATTCTAAGTGTTCGCACATAGGTTGAATATTGGAATCCAAATATTCAATTAATGCGTTATTGTCTTATTCAGCAAATTGTTCTAAGATAGAAAACGAAGTACTTCAAACAATAAATGCAGAAAGGCATCAAAATGAATAAGGAAAATGTGGGAAATCAAATTGCTATATTGCGAAAAAACAAAGGATTGACACAGAGTGATTTAGGTGAACGTTTAGGTGTAACCTTTCAATCTGTGAGCAAATGGGAACGTGGAGAAGCTCTGCCGGATACGGCGATACTGCCGGAACTGGCAAATGTTTTGGGAACCACAATAGATTTCATACTCAGCGGGGGCGAAAAAGCGCTGACCTATAAAGGCAAGATAACGTTTTCTGACATGGCAGCAGGCATAAAATGCCTTGCACAAATGGGAGAGCTTCTCGGAAAACAAAATACACTTTACCGTCTCGCAATTCATGGGATTAATGAGGGCATGGAAACGGATATAGAAGAAAGTTTCACCAACGATTATATTTTCGAGTGTTTTGTGGCAGAAGCAATCATTCAAAATCTAAAAGCCGGCTCCTATATTGATCCTGCAGATGTAAAAAGGGGTTTTAAATACGAGCATTTCCGCAATATTGTATTAGAATATTGCAATCGGTATGGTATCAAATAAGGGAGGGCTCTATGGAAAATGAGAAAAAAGTACGACGTATTATCGTCCAAGAAATGCCGCATTTCCGTTTGCATGCAGCCGTTTCATTTTTTGCGGCTCTGGCATTGCAATTATTGGAACTGTTTCCTCCATTTATCATGGCAGAAATTATCGACAAATACATTCCCGCCTGCAATATCAGGATGACCGCCATCAGCATCGCTTTGTTTGTCGGCGTTCCCACCATAGCAATCTTGGGAAAGACACTGTATTATTATATACTCAATGTTGTCGGCAGAAGATTTGGCGGTGAACTTACCATTATGGGATTCAAGTCCCTTATCTGCCAGCCCATGACCTACTTTGAACAGCAGAATTCCGGTGAATTGGCTGCCTACTGCAAGTCAGAGGCGATGAAATATGTCACCTTCTGGCTGTTCGATATTCCGCAGACCATAGCGGGTATTTTAGGCGGAGCGGCTGCACTGGCACTGCTTGCAGCGTCAAGTCCACTGGCGGCATTGACTGCACTGATCTACATTCCTGCCATTATTCTTCCCAGCAAGACATTTGCAAAAAAAATGGAGGAATACGTCCATGAAATCGTGGAAAAAAATGCCGTTGTCAATCAAACCATTACCGATACCTTCCGCGGCATAAAATTTGTCAAGACGATGGTTCTCGAAAACGAAAGGATTTCCACACTGAGAAGCATGATTCGTTCGACAGTGCAAACCTGGAGCAGAGTGGCAATGCTCGATAATTTAAACGGCTCATGGATCGGCGGGTTCGTGGACAACGTTTTTGAAGGGATTATCTTCGCCGTCGGCGCAATCCTGATTATCAACAACGCTATGACGTTAGGCACCCTGCTTCTCGTCCTGAACCTTTTGCCAATGGTGTTTAAAACAGTCAGAACCGCTGCGGCATCGAACTATGATTTCCACCAGCAAAACGCGGAATTCGACAAACTCTTTGAACTCATCACCATGAAAGATGAGCGTCAGCCAAATGCCGCCGCGGAGATTGTCGCCGCAGGAACGAATGAAGCGATAAGATTTGAAAATGTGTCGTTTGCATATCCCGGAAAACGAGGTATGGTGCTCCGCAACATATCTTTCTCTGTAGCACAGGGCGAATGGATTGGAATTGTCGGTAAAAGCGGCATAGGAAAGTCAACGATTCTTGACCTTATCGTCAGACTGTACGAGTATGAATGCGGCGAGGTCTACTTGTACGGACAGCCGATCCGAAATCTGGATCCACAGGCAATCCGCAGACAGATAACAAAAATCTCTCAGGAAGCCTTCCTTTTTCCCGGTACAATCATTGATAACCTTCGGCTGGTAAAAGCTGACGCCTCCGATTCCGAAATCAATTCCGTACTTGAACAGGTAGGACTGTTGCCGCTCATCAAACAACTGCCCGATGGACTTCATACTAATATCGGCGAAGATGGCCTGCAGCTCTCCGGCGGAGAGAAACAAAGGCTTTGCCTTGCTCTGGGATTATTGCGAGAGAGTAAAATTCTGTTGCTTGACGAAGTCACATCGAACCTTGACCCCGCGAACACCAATGGTCTGAGAGCACTGGTTCGGAAGCTCAATCAGGAACAGGGGCTTACGATTATTGCCGTATCGCACAGTTCTGAATTTCTTGTTGATGCAGACAGGGTCATTGCAATTGTTGATGGTTCCATACAAGAATAGCATTACTTCATCAGTCTCATTGGTGATAACCTTGCCAGACAAGATTATCACCACTTTCTCCAAAATGGTATCCTTGCCAATCCGGATAGCAGCCGCTGCTTTTTTGTTTATACCGTATCTGAAGTGACAGGCAATGGGAGCGTCCTATGCTCAATACCCTGCAAAATAAGAATCCAGCCATTCCATCCGCCTTATCTGATAATCCACAATTCTGCTGATATCAATCGACATGGAATATTCCGGCCACCTTGTATTCTCCCGTTCCACTACACCGGAGTTGAGCAGATAGTCCCGATTTTCCTCCAGAATATGCAAAATATGATCCGTACCCAAAAAAGTCTTCCTGTACTGTTCCCAACGCTCCTGTAAGTATGGTCTGACCAGCTCCGGTCTGGTATCCCTTAAGAAGGGAACTGCCGCCTCTTCATAAACCATCGTTTCGTCATCTTCAAACACCTTCTCACCATAAATTCGGCCAAAAGTCAAATCCAAATCCCAGGGAATCTGGCGCATGGTATAATCGCCGTTTTCACTCACATCCGCTGCATAATACATATTCTTAAAGAAATTGTCACTGCCGCTGACTGCCATAGTAAACAACAGCATGTCAGCCGCATTGGACAAATATACCTTATCCTCTGCTGCTCTTGCGTCCCCGCCCCCACGATAAAAGGTGTTCAAATAATCCCGTCCGGGATACCATGCCTTCTCATAATCCATAATAACATCGGGATATCGAATGCGGATAAAAGACATAATTCTCCATCGGTGATCAATGGCATATTGGATATCCGCATCCTCCGGCACTATCCAATCGGTAAATTTATAGAGGACATCATTTTTATCCAGCCCCAGCTTCTTTGCATCCACAGGCTCCACCAAGCCATAAAGCCCCCTATAATCAGTTCCAGATACTCCATGCGCGGCCCTGCCTCATTGACTTCCCTATTGGCCCCGGCAAATTCTTCCCACAACTGGCAAGCTGTTTTCTCACGAATTCTTTCTACATCCGCCACCATAGCTTTCAATTTCCAACTATTGTCAGAACGCATCCCCAAAAGAGACTCATTTAGATTTTCCCCTTTGACATCCAATAAACCTATGGAATAACCCTTTTTCTCATAAACCGAACTTGACGTTCCCCTGAGATAATAGCGTACACCACATTCCAGGATCTCATATTGCGACACGCCCACACCAGGATTAAATACCTGAATCTCACCATAATATATGATATCCGGGTCATAATAGAAGTGATCCGGATCCGTTTCGTAATCCCCCTTCTCCTGCTCTTCTGCCCGCCCAGTAGTCAAACTCATAACAGGCATACCACAGATCACAAGCGAAAGTTCGTAATACCAATCTTCTCCTACCAGCCACAGGGTGAAACGATGACCGTCCCGAACACTGCCCGCCTTATCCTCCCATGCCTCATCCGCAAGTGTACAGAGAAACGTATCCCGGGAGCCGGTTGTAAGTTCTCCTTCCCAATGTTCCACCTCAAAATTCTGTGACAGATACAGAGTGCCGTCAAACGTATAGGGAAGCAACGCCCCGCCAAAATAAATCCCCGGATTCTGCTCACTATTCTGTTGCTGCCTGCCCTGCAAGAAATCCAGGTTTTCCACTACCGGAACAGTCATCACTCTATCCACATAGGGAATCGGAACCTGATAGTCCATATAAACTTGATAACAATAAATACCTGTCAGAAGCACCGCCGCAAGCAAACTTACTCCCAACAAAAGGCCTTTCATTTTTCTCTGCATTCTCATAACTCCCGCAATTATAATTCCCGCACTTTCAGGCCCCACAGCATGGAAATTTCATTCAGACACAGAAATCCGCAGTAAATCTTCGTGCCAGATAATATTTGGAATTACTGGTCATCTGCAGATGCTCCAACTGCATTTCATGATATAAATAGTCGGGCAGCAGTTCATCATATTTGACTTCTAAAAGCTGCATTCCTCCTGGCATCACGGGCCTCGCCCTAAGCCTGGGAGTAAAAAAATCCCGCACATGGGAACTGGCTGCAATATTGCGGTCAAAGGTAATACGTACATTTCCCGTCCGATAGAGATATGGGGTACGCTCATATTCCACAATAACCTTTGGCCTGTAATATCTTGTACGATAATGCAGAAACAATTGATTCAATACCGGATTCGCATCGTTTTCCGGCACCTTGAACTCTCCCCGCAGAATTGCTTCACATTGCTCTCTGCTCATACTACATGAATATTTATGATTCTTGCCGTGAAGCTTTTCTTTACATTCCAGCATAACCACATCCCTTCTATCATCATAGAAACGGATACGGAATTTCTCCCGATGATCTACGCCATTTTCGTTGTCATAATAACAGGAATTCCAATTATCATCAAAATAAAGGCTCCGCACAGTATAACGCCCCTCCGCTCCCACATGAGGGTCGAGCAAACACAAATGTCTGATACGGATTTCCAGAAGCCGAAGCTGTTGTTCACTGCACAGATACTTCAACTCATTACGATATTTGATTTGTTCCATAGATTCTCCCATTCCACAAGAACCACCGCCCGATGCAGCTTCTCAATCCGGATGAAAAATGCCGTATTTCAAGGCAAGTTTATTCCTCTTGCATTTATTCCATGCGAGACATGGAACTTCTTCGCGAAATGCCTCCGGCATGAGCATTAGAAGTCCTTCTCACACTACATTCTCCCCATCATGGCACAAAAGGGATACTGACTCCACGCCCTGCAATGCGTTGATAGCACGCACCATCTCGGCCTCGCCCTTTTTCACCCGAAGCTCCACCACCATATCCATACCGCATTTCGTAAGATTTCGTGACTTTACCCGGTAATACCTTGCATACCTGGATACAATCCGCATCATTTCTTCTTCCACCTTATCGTCTTGCGCATTCAATACAAGCAGCATAGGAGCATTGACCGCAGGGAAAAAATCCAGAAAAAACACAACAATCGTTACACACAGCGACAGCATCAACGCCATACCATAAAGACCTGCACCACAGATAATCCCCACAGAAATGGACCAGAACAGAAACACTAAATCCATGGGATCTTTTACCGCTGTTCTAAAACGCACAATAGAAAGCGCACCCACCATACCCAGAGAAATAACCACACTGGATTGAATTGCCAAAATAATGGCAGCGGTAATCATGGCCATTGCCACCAATGAAATATTAAAGCTCTTAGAGTAAAATGCTTTTCTGGACACAAAACGGTACACAATATAGATATAAATACCTATTGCAGCCGTCACTGCAATGGTCAAAGCCACGGATGCAATGCTGAAATCCATCACATTTGCACCTTCCAGAAATGACTTTTTCAAAATATCTCTAAATCCCATGGCCTCATCTCCTATCTGACTCTTCCGGGTATCATCCCCCATAACACTCAACCAAACGACGGTTTACGCAAGTAAATGAGATGCCGCATTACCGAATATTATGAACATCACATTAACATCAACTGCAACGCTTACTTTATCATATTTTCACAACCACTGCAACTACATATAAATTTGCCTTATTTGTACTCATATATCATTACTGTTCACTCCGGACCAGCAACTGATGCACAGGAATCGCAAATGTAGCGATTTCGCGCACGACTAAACACCCCTATGATAATGCGGAATTTCTTCCATAGCCGAGGCAGCCCCTTACACACAATCCGCTCCTTCCTGCAGCAGCACATCATGATTGATGGTTTTATAGAACAAATGTCGAAACCTAACCGACTCCTTACTCTGTCCCAACGCCCACATCAATTTTGTCACCGTTGCTTCCAGTGTCATATCATAAGCCTCCATTAAATGAAAATCCTCCTTAATGACCCTGCCTACCTGATAGACCTCCATATCGCTGCCCTCATGCGTCACCTGCGTCGCCATCATAACGATTTTCCCCGCATCTGTCCAGCGGCGGATTTCCGAGTAAAACGGCACCTTCCCGTATTCCGGCAATCCCCCCACCCCGAAAGCTTCTATAATGACAGCATCATAATAAGGAAACAACCGGTCAAGCACCGCTCCATCCATACCCGGCACCAATTTTAACAACAATATATTCTCATTTAACTGGTGATAAAAAGTAACCGGCTCTGCCACCCGGTCTTTGTCGTCAATATAAAACACAATCTTGCCGTCACACAATGCCGCCACATTGGGAAAATTAATGCTGGAAAACGCATTATAACTCTTGGAACGCTCTTTTTTGGCCCTGGTTCCGGCGATGGCATTGCCGCCGAACACAATATTCACTCCATGGGCCCGATCATCAGAAGCAAAACGAAGACTGTCCTGCAGATTGGTTCTGGCATCCGTCACAGGCAGATTAATGGGCTTCTGAGAACCGGTGATGACTATGGGCTTTTTACTGTTTTGTACCAAATAAGACAATGCCGCTGCCGTAAACGCCATGGTGTCTGTGCCATGACAGATGACAAATCCATCATAATCCTCATACCGGGTCTCAATCAGCTTTGCCAGCTCCAGCCAGTGTTTTGCATAGATATTAGTACTATCCAAACCAAAGGGCTGTGTCACATCCACACTGCAATACACCTGATGTCCTTCCACATACTGCAGCAAATCCTCCGCAGCAAGCTTCGGTGTCAGCCCTTCCTCTGTATAACAGGATGCGATAGTACCACCTGTAGCGATTAACAATATTTTCTTCTTATGGAAATCCGCCTTTAACTTCATGACAACTCCTTTGTCATCTCAAAATAAGGAGAAATCTGATAGCCATTCTTTTTGTAAGCCTCAATTGCCGTATCATTCTCTTCTTCCACTTCCAGCTTAAAACGAACCGCCTTACCCTCATATGCTTTTTCCAAAAAAGCAAAAAACTGAGATCCCAGACCACGATGCCGATACTCCGGCTTCATATATAAATCTTCCACCCAGATACAGAGTCCGCCATACTCCGTTGTATATCCTTTTGCAACCATGGCATATCCGGCAATTTCACCCTTATCTTCAAATACATATCCCTCAATAAAGGGCATATCGCTCAAACAATCCTCAATATCACGCCGCAGCACTTCTTCCGAAGCCTTGTGCAGTACTGCCGGGGATGCATAGAACACTTTCATCATCCCAAGCACCTCTTGGAAATCTTCCCTTTTTATGAACCTGATTGTACACATTTTCCTCTCCTGTCTCAGAATTTCCTGCCCAATCAAATACCCCGCAATCATCCTTTTATCTGTTTCCGCCCGCATATTCTCCCGGATGAATGTCCAGCACCATTCTGTCAGGCCCCACCATGGAATCCTCCCTGCGGCAGACCCATTTCTCATGATGAATTCCCTCCACAGTATTGCCATCTTCAATCACATCGCCGCACTCATAAAGGTATGCAGCAAGATTTCGCAGAAAATAAACCACATCATTTGGCTCCAGATTCTTGCAGTGGAACTGCAGATCCGGCAGAGCTATGGCTGTAAATCCCAGCGTGTCAAACAACATTTCATCCGTACCCTGGATATTGAAAAACCGCACATTCAGTCCTCCGTCAAGGAAATGGTACTCCGGGTTGTTCCAGTGGGGCTGCTGATAATATTCCCTGGGTGTCAGGCACTGACTATGAGGCCAGTAAATACCGATACAATCCGGAAATAACTCCAGGAGCATGTCCGCATATTCTGCCAGGATTCCATACTCTTCCTTCCTTGGAAGCCCTGCTGCCATCATGTTGCTCGCCATCAATGAATATTTGCATTTTGGCAGAAAGTTTTCCTTATCCTGACATGCCCAGAATTGAGAACATATCATCTCATTCCAAATTCCCTGTTCAAATTCGCCCGCACCAAACAGCAACAACTGAGATGGATATTCTTGCTTCTTATCTTCAAAATATACCGGATGATCCATCAATGCAAATCCCATCAAATCCGATGCGGATTCCGGCATGTGAGGGGTATCGCTCATAGGAATTATCTCCCCGAAATGTGACTTAAGCGCCTCCATAAACACGGATAATTCCGGCATTTCCACCGGTTTTTCAAACAAAAGATGAAAAGTATACACCGAATGCCATTTGTTTGCCAATGTGTCTCCCTGTTGTTTTGGCGGCTTGTCCTGCATTTTTTCTTTGTCCTGCATTTTCTCTCTGTCCTTCACTTTCTTTTTCATGTATCTCTCCTGCTCCAATTATTTCATTACTTGAGTTCCCTTTGCTCATTTTATGTGCATTAGCAAAACTCTCATACTTTTATGCCATACATTCTCTGCTGTTATCGTTGAGCCGGCTGAATTGCGCAGCCATAGATTAGTATCCCCATATCTCATACGCCGCATATTCATGCGCAAAATGATATCCCAGCTTCTCAGCCAATGCCGCAGACCACTTATTCTGTGCATCCCAGCTTGGATACCATCCCCGTTCCAGACATTCCAATATCAGCGCTGCGCCGCAGACATACGCCAGTCCCCGCCTCCGATATGCTTCTTTTGTATCAATTTCTATCTCTATGCCGCCATGATATCCAGAATAGGATGAGGCACCGGCAACGATTTCCTCTCCCTTCGTAATCACAATACCCATTCCATATTTCTGATAGGTTTCGTAATCAGGATATAACGCCACCCAGTCCCTACACCATTCTATTGCTCTGCAGCGCCAGAATAATTCCTCATCTATCTTTTTTATCTTATAATCATACGCTTCCCAGAAATTCTCTGTCTGCATATTCTCTCTATGATAATTCTCTTCCTGAGAATTCTCCATCCGGATATCTTCCCTATGCAAGTTCTCCTTTCGGAAATTATTTTCCTGGAATTGCCTTACCACTTCTCTCAATTCATCTTTGCGGAAAATACCCGGCTCCTTTTTCATTGCATACCGGGTCACTTTCCTTGCCTTCTCCCCATAGCTCTTCCTGATCACCTCTTCCCAGCCTTCTTCACCAGGAACCATAATCATAAAATCCTGTTTACAGTCTTCCGGTTTATACAGCACCAGTTCCTCATCAGGTTGTCCTGCAAGAAAGCAGAAATCTCCCAACAATGCCATGGCTGATTCCGGCTTTTCGACTGCATTGGCATAAATATGCCCCATTACCTTCTGCAAGCAGGACCAAATCATGGTTTCCTGCCACCCCTCAAACAGTGGAGCCACATTTTCCATCTGTTGAATTTCATAAATCATACCACTCCCTCCTAATTTCCAGTTCTGTATCCCCTCCGGTGCCAGAGTTCATCAGACGAATTCTCATCTTCCTAAGACCTCCAGAATCTCCATAAACCAGGATTTTTTGAATTACTCGTTTTTTTCCTGCAATAAAATTACTTTATCATAAAAATATGGGAGTGTAAAGGACACAAATACAATACAGTTTGACGTCATTCGATACCCAAACCCTCTGTCCATAAATGTTCTATACAGTTTCAGAATGATATAAGACAGAGCCGTCTAAAGCTTCCTATCGGATAGCCGGCAATGCAGATATTTATATTATCTCATTTTATGCAACATAAACTTCCCCACAGCTCTGCCATGGGGAAGTTTATCTCAAGAGATTGTTTATCTCAAAGGATACTTTATATACCAAAACTGCCAACTGACTTTTTCATTACATCATCCCATCCTTCAATACATCATGATCCCGCAATACCTTCTCTATCACTGTTCCCCTGATCACATGGAGCAAGGGCTTCTTTAAGGCATCCAAAGGTCCCGGCAGCTCTATTTCCAGCGGAGATTTGCCATCCATAAGTTTTACGCTGCTGTCCAAAAGCTCCCTGATATCATACACACTTCCCCATACCTCCGGCACACCTCTGTCCACGCCTAAGAGTCCATACACAGCCTCCATAGCGGTTCTCACAGAATATTCCGTTGTAAATACCGTATCTCTGGGTGTCTCTGCAAACTGACCCAGGAACGCGAAATTCACGCAGCCGTCAGGTATCACATCCGGGCGGTCTCCCTTGGTTCTGGGCATGAAGAATGCCGTAATATAGGGCATCATGGTAGGCACACAGACAGCACTATGCTCTGCCAGTTCCGGAATCTCTTCCACCGGTACGCCCATATGATAGAGCCATTCTTCTGTAATCTCCTTACCGCTGCATTCTCTCATTGGCTTTTTCACAAAGTCACCGGGCACATCTGTGAACAATCCATATACCCACACACATACTTTATCCTTATCCTGCTCTTTGAATTGCCCCTGCCTGTTAATGGTCCAGCTCAACAGCCATGAGGAATCCTTACAGCTAACGATACCGCCTGTCACAACTCTGCCGCTCTTGGGATCACGCTTGCAGATATTAGTAATATAAGGCAGAATCTTATCATCCAATGTGGTAACAGTAGCGGATTCCCAATTGGTCTGGGCCACATTGGAGCAGAACTTCTCCGGACGTCCGAAGGACGAATCCTGTTTTGCAATATTCTTCCACAAATTCCAACAACCACTGGTTCTTACCTCTGCATCCCCGTTAGGCGCATGGTTTTGGTCTCCGTATATAGTGCCCTCCGTACAGCTTCCGTTGGTGACAAACACAAGATCATTCTCCGTGAGCACAATGCCCTTCTCCACACCTCTCACCTTGCATTCAATGGCCTTTGCCACCTTTTTATCCTTTTCAAACTCAAAAATTACATTTGTCACCTCTGTATTAAATTGGAAGTCCACCCCTGCATCTTCCAGATACTTCTTCATGGGAAGAATCAAAGATTCATACTGATTATATTTGGTAAATTTTAATGCACTGAAATCCGGCAATCCGGCAATATGATGAATAAATCTCTGGAAATACAATTTCATCTCCAGGGCGCTATGCCAGTTTTCAAAAGCAAACATGGTTCTCCAATAGAGCCAAAACGTGGAATCAAATACCTCATCATCAAATACATCCTCAATGGTTTTGTCATACAAATCCTCGTCCTTTGTCATGAAGAGCTTCATAATCTCCATGCAGCCCTTCTGACTCAGGTTAAATTTTCCATCTGTATGCGCATCCTGCCCGCGATTTTCCGTTGCACGACAGAGTGAAAAATTAGGATCTTCTTTATTCAGCCAGTAAAACTCATCCAGTACAGATACTCCCGGGGTCTCCAGTGACGGAATGCTCCGGAACAAATCCCACAGACATTCAAAATGATTCTCCATCTCGCGGCCGCCTCGCATGATATAACCTCTGGTAGCATCATAAATACCATCACAGGCACCTCCGGCAATGTCCATTGCCTCAAGGATATGAATATGCGACCCCGGCATCTGACCATCCCTAACCAGGAAACATGCTGCTGCCAACGCTGCCAAACCGCTTCCTACAATGTAAGCATTTTTCTCATCTACGCCTTCCGGTTTCTTAGGATGGGCAAATGCTTCATAGTTGCCGTTGGTATAATAGATTCCTTTGCTGTTTTTTTTGTTTTTTCCAATCTCCGTATTGCGGTATGTCTGCTTCCTTAAAACCGCTGCCTCTTTTTTCATCTTCTTTTTCTTAGCTGCATTGCGCTTTTTGACTGCGATTGCCGCTGCGCCTGCTCCTGCGGCAATTGCCGCCGCACCAATTTTAAGATTTCTGCTCTTAGCCATATAACATTACTTCCTTTCTGAAACTATCTGTTTTATCATACTCTCCAAGAGAAATGTCATCCTCTTACTATTTATTATGAATGTATCACGTTTTGATTATGTAAAAGGATTTCTCTTTCTGATGGCTTTATTTTACCCTGTCTCTCCTTTTCTTCCAATTTACAAAACAGGAGAAATGATAAAAAACTTATCATCTCTCCTGCTTTGATAAAATTATATGGTCGTATGAATATAGGACTGTGATTTCTGCTGCTGCTCAAAATTTTGTATAGAATTCGCTATATTGCCATGGACAGCAATGCTCAGGCGGTCCATCATTTCTTTATAATCTGCTTTCATTCCCTGCGCAATCCAATCCAACATCATTCCCACAAAACCATATTTATAAAATTCCGCAATAAATGCCTTGTCTTCTTCTGCCACACTACTGCCAACGCACTTTTCCTCCACCACATCGGCAATCAGACCAAAAGTAAGCTTATACAGATAACTCTCGATCTTATCCCTGCTCACGCATCGATATACATTCATAATAAAGGGTTTATTTTCCAAAACCGCCTCAAAAATCTGGCACATGCCCTCCTGCCAGGTATCATAGGTTTTCTTATCCTGCAAAGCACGTTTCCCATCCTCCACACATACCCACTCCACCAGATCATAAATGTCCTTAAAATGATAATAAAAAGCCATACGACTGATACCGCAGTCTGTCGTAATATCATTGATTGTAATCTTATCAAGAGGTTTATGTAATAAGAGTTTTTTCAGAGACGCCTCCAATGCAAGCTTGGTAGTATTTTGCATCATTTCCTCCTTCCGATAGTGCCGGCGCATCATCACAGCCTGATTCTTATAATCGGATTTCTCTCTTGATCACTTTTTTCATAAAATCTTCAAACGAATCAGCAACTGTTTTACATGCTTCAAATTCCGGCTCACCCCCAGATACGATGGTATTGTCTCTCATGGAAATCGCATAATACGCATATCCGCTTTCTAAGGACAGAACAATGGGAAGATGCTCATCCCAAAACCTTTTAATATTGTCTTTCCACACAGCATCATTTCCCGCCGCTTCCAAACCAAGCAACTCCCATTCATTCCACTGCCATGCTTTATCCCCCTGTATATCATAATCATCCGCACATAGAAACCAAACCTTTTCATCTCCGCTTTCCATACTCTTGACAACCGAAATAAAGCTCAGCCAGCTTTCAGGATACTTTTTATATCTGCTTTTCATGGGTTCCGGCAAAAAAACTGTCTGCTCCTCATTCATCACTACATCCCAGCCACAGTCTCTCATATATGTCAAAAATTTTTCTATCATTTCTTATTTTCCTCCAATGCCAAAATCACACCCATCATTTTTACGATTAGAATCACCCTTAGCTCCTGCTTTCCTTCCTACATCAAGATCTCTTGATTCTTCTAAAGGTAAATGCCAAATTTTATCTGTTATTATTCTATCATACCCAAATAAATTTTTCTATTCCTTTGTTTATTTTCTCACCAGCCAACCCCTTAACGAATTCGCAAATACCATTTCTATCCTACCACACGAACTCAATCACTTCCATGCCAAGAATTTCCGTTATATAATTTTCCTGTCTGCCATGGGTCGAGAATCTCAGCCGCATTCCGAAAGGCAGTGCTTTCAGCCAAATTTCAATCTTATTATCAGGATGAATTACCATTCTCTCCAGCAGTTCCCCATATAACTCATGATTACTTTCATCAAAAGTCATAATTTCATTCAATGGCGCCGCAGCCTGTTCCATCGTGCCTGCCTGCCCCAAAACAATTGTCTCTGCTTGTCTGGCGCATGCAAGTTGTTTTGACAGCCTCTCTTCCTGCTCCTCATACCATTTCGTCTGCTCTTCCAAATCCTTTCTCGTAATCAGCCCCTCCAAAAACAGATCAATCGTCTTCCGCTTTTTGATATGTATGATGTCTATTTTCTCCTGAATATGATTTGTGCCGGAATATGAGGCAGGCGCACTCTCCAATGTTTTCATTTCCTGCACAATTTCATCCCTTAACGCCTCCCTGTCAATGGACAATTGATTGAGACAATAATGTACACAGGCCAGCAGAACCTTTTCATTCACAGAACCATTGTCACAGCCTGCCTTTTCTCTATATTTTCTGCTTTCTCTATGTTTTTCGCTTTCCCTGTCTTCTCTGCATTCTCCATGTTCTCTGTGTTCTCCATGTTCCCTATATTCACCCTTCGCACCATTTTTCAATATCTTAGACGCGCCATACATTGCAGTGGCATAACAACGCCACGCCTTATAGCACTGCCCGTTTTTCAAATGCTTTGTCCTGCTCACAAACCGCCTGCCGCACAACCCACAATAAAGCTTCCCACTGCACCAGTATCGGCTGCTATGTCTTGGGCCTCTTTCCAATGCCGCCGAACGCCTTGCCAGCTCTTCCTGTGTACGCTCCCACAAAGCCCTGTCAATCAACGGTTCATGGTGATTTTTCAAATAAATCATCTGCGACTTGTCCCGATTATATTTTTTCGCGTGTGTCAGGTAATCCGGTGTCCAGGTTTTCTTCTGACATAAATCACCTACGTATTTTTCATTATGTAATACCCGAAAAACAGTCGTATCTGACCAAAAAGGAACTTGTTTGGGATACATTCCCTCTTCTGCCAATTCCCTTGCAATTACATGAACTCCCTTTCCCTCATTGGTGTACTTATGAAAAATGGCACGCACAATAGGCGCCTCTTCCTCATTCACCGAAAGAATACCTCCCTGAACTGTATATCCCAACAAATCTCTGCCAAATACTACCCCCTGCTCCATTCTGCGCTTCTGTCCCCACTTCACACGCTCGGAAGTCTTGCGGCTCTCCTCTTGTGCAATACTGGCCATCAATGTCAGACGCAGCTCCCCATCTGAATCTCTGGTATCAATATTATCTATGGTAAAAATTACCCCAACACCTTTCTCCTTTAATCTCCTGGTATAGGAAAGCGTATCAACCGTATTGCGCGCAAACCGGCATACCTCTTTTGTCAAAATTAAATCGATTCCTCCACCCATGGCTTCTTCTATCATAGCATTAAAACCGGCACGTTTTTTCGTCTGCGTTCCACTGTATCCGTCATCGGAATACACATTCTTTAATTCCCATCCTGGCTGCTGCCTGATATATTCCGCAAAATATTTCCTCTGACTCACAAGAGAATTGGCCTGATCATCTTTATCCGTCGAAACCCTGCAATATGCGGCAACCCTCAACTTATTATCTGACATGACAATCTTTCAAATGCTCCCTTGATTGCTTCTGTTTATTCATTTTTATGTATTTTGAGATGAAATCATCCATTGGGACATTCTGAGAATTCGGTTTTTCTCACCAAATTGCTTTTACATTACACCAGTTTACAAATTTGCAGTCGATTTTCCCCCTGTGGAATATCCAGCTGGAAAGTTTACCAGTCATGGTATAATGTCTTCATACCATGGTATAATAAGACCATATTCAAGGCATGAAACGGCCGGATGGCCATCCATACCATGATTGAACTGTTAATCATGGTATGATATGTTTGATGTACAGCGTTTCACACTCCTTTGCATATTTGGGAGTTGCAAGTTTATGATACAACAGGAATCGCCCTGTGCGCTATTTTATTTAAAAGATAATAATTTTATAATAATCGGCATAATTGTAACAATATATATATTGATTTTCGTTATAATTATTGAAAGGAGGAAATCAATATATAAGAACTTCAAAAAAGTTTTGCAAAGCGGCTGTTTTATGTATATTCATGTTACTTATGTGAGAACATGCCAATTATAGTCTGCACAGGAAACTGAAGTGTAAAACCAAGAATAACATACATTTATACTTATAATGCAAGACTCTCCATTTCTGGCAGCACTGCAACAGCTGTAACCGACTCTGTACATGGAAAAACAGGAGTTACAAACACATATTTAAAGCCTACTTTGCAAAAACGTATCTAAAAAAGAATGGATGAGGATTTTGTATGAAAAGAGTGAATATGTGTATTGCAAGTTTCTTATTGATTTTTGTTATGTTTCTTAGCAACGAAGCAAAAGTACAAGCTGAGGAACCGGAAACCTATTTTCCAGTCAAAAATGCTTCAGCGTCTGTCCAACGTATAATGCATATTTCTGCTGATAATGTTGGAAATACCATGATTTTGGGTGAAGATGAAAATGGTACGCTTTCCGTAACATTAGTTTCTTATGATTCAAGCAGTAATGCAAGAGCAAGTGAGCAAAAGGATGTAGCTGTTTTCATATTTCAGCATACTAATATTTTAGGCATAAAATCCGATGCCTACAAAGTTACTCTAACTTGTGATTGGACTAAGGATGGAACAAACAGCAAAATAAATGTTCTTCATGGAGTATATGAAATAATCAAAAGTGGTTACTCTTGTGAATGGACAGATTCTTTTTACACAGAAGGTCACTGTTGGTTGGATTTAAGGGCAACATATGGCAGCGGTTATATGGATACCAGATTCACTGCATTGCTGTTTCCAGTCGAAGAACCTATACTCAGCTTGGACTGCTTAAATTTCACCTAAGAATCACGGTTAAATATTGATGAAAAAGCGGAGTGAAAAAAATATGAAAAAATGGAGTCCTTTATATCTGGGTATTTTATGTCTTTTGTGCGGATGCAATGCAGAAGCAGAGCTTCCTGACAATGTGCAGTATATCGATTTTCAGGCAGGCGAAGCGATATCGGAAGAAAAACAATATTTTGAACATCTTGAAACTGTTTTACAGAGTACAATTGCCGAAGCATTTGAGTTCCAAAGTGTATCTGTGGAAATTCAAAACGCAGATACATCTTACGTCGTAAGCGTTGTGATTGAATCAAATAACCCCGATCAAAAGCCAGATGACATCAAAGCTGCTGTGGAAGCATGTTTAAGCAAGATGTTTCCTGACGGAACGGAATTTATAATTTATGTAGAATGACAAACTACGGAAAAAACCTTTATTCATGCGTTTTGTGGCTACTCTGAAAGATATTTTACCCCAATAAATACTATATTTAAAGCCCCTTTATGACTGCTGCCATGAGGGGCTTTGTTCATGCTCTTAATCAATGCTACTCAAATGGGTATGCTTGCAAAGGGGCAAATTTGGCTTGAAATAGTGTGAGGGTAGAAATATAAGGAAAGCCTTGATGAGAGGCACGCGGCGGCTATCCAGACATGGAAATCCTTCCATCACGAGTTATCCTAAAAGAATGGGTGGTCCGCAATATAACCACCCATTCTCTTAAAATTATCAACACAATACCTGACCGCCCTTGGCTTTACTGCCCAACGAATTGCCCATAAACCGCCGCCAACGAATTCATATGCTGACGTTTGGTTTCCGTTGTAGGATGTACATAACGGTTCATTGTGATCTTCACATCGGAATGTCCCAATATCTCACTAAGACTCTTGATATCTGCCCCGCTGCCGATGCAATTTGTGGCAAAGGTATGCCGGAGCGCATGAAAATTTCTCTTCTTTATTCCCGCTTCCTGTAAGTATCTCTTGAATTTATTCTGGTACGTCCTGGGTTCCATAGGTTTTTTCCGTTTCAGCACATATTCCTCATTCTCTCCGTAATAAGGAGCCAGCAGCTTGAGCAGTTCATCGGATAACGGAATTTCTCTTTTGGAAAATATACTCTTTGGTTCCCCCTCTAACAGAGTTGTCCTGCCTTCCCCACCATTTACCGCTATCCGCTGTACAGTGGTATTTACATGCAACACCTTGCCTTCCAGATCCACATCCTCCCATTTCAACGAACAGATTTCCCCCAGGCGCAGACCTGTAAAAAGACAAACCACAATTCCCAGTTTATATATATCCATTTCATCATATAAACACTGCAGCAATTTTGCCTGTTCTGATTGATTCAGCACTTCAACAGGCTTGGCGGCAACTCTTTGCCGCTGACAAGAATATCTGGGCAGCATGATATGATAATGTGACACCGCATAGGAAATCACCTGATTCAATACACAGAAAATACTTTTCTGCAGGCTGCCGGACAGTGCTTCCTCTCCGTCACATTGAAACACCTCAGCCATAACATCATTATCCAATTCCGCAAAAGTACGCAAAGCGAGCTTCTCCCGGATACGTATCTCATAAACGGTACGATACTTCATATAAGTCGCGTGCTTCTTTTCATTTCTAATCATCACAAGCCATTCTTCCGCCACCTCTCCGAAAAAGAGTATTCCAGCCTGCCTCTTTCTCTCCGCAAGTGTCTCCGCCTGTGTTTTTGCCACGGATAACTTATCCCTCAGCTCATTATAGCTTCTTGCATACACAGAATGAGACACACGCTTCCCGGTATCAGGCTCCGGCGCATAATACCTTCCCTCCCAGCGCCCATCTTTTCTCTTACGAATGTTTTCTCCACGTCTTGCCATCTCTTTTGTATCCTCCTGCTCTTTTTTTGCTCCCGTTATAAGGAGTTTTACCTTTTATACAGTATTGCAAATACCGTCAAAAGTATCATAACCTATGCAGAACAATCAAGTATCTGTTCAAGATGTGAAAAATGAAGAAATTTTATTTCATGCCAGCCAGTTTGTATATTTTTATCCAATCAAAAAGGTGTAAAGCCTTCCTCATTCCATTTAGACTTTACACCTTTTGGCTATTGACTCACATTTAATTGTCACGCTTCCATCCTGTCAGGTTCTTACAGAAAGTTTTGGCATCCGGAAGCATTCTATGCTGTTACAGTCTCACTTGTTCTCATTCATATACAACTGCACCCTGTTCTGAATCACCGCGATGACTTCCTCTATGCTCTTCGTCCCGTCAAAATAGTATTCCGCCTCCTCAACAATGATGTCTAACAGCGGCACTGTCCGAAGGGGCAGCGGCCTGGCGTCCTCCAGAACCGCCTTGAACTCCGCAACCTTATCCTCTGTAAGACTCTGATAACTCCTTGGATACTTGGTTATCAGCTCCGTTCCCACCGACATGATATAAGCGGGCAACACCGCTTCCATCTTGGTAGTCGTAGCTATCTCTTTCTCTGCGCAGACCTCAAAAGCGCCCTTGTGCACCGGTATCCCATAGCTGCCTGTAGAGTTGGATTTGCCCTGCAATGCCGTCTGCGCCTCTTCCCCAAGAAGAAAGAGGATAAACTCCCACGCACCCTCTGCATGGGCGGAATTGGCATTGACCGCCATCATCCTGTGATATCCCTGAAAAGTATTCATCATGGCCGGATGGAACCCATCTTCAAACAATACTCCCGCTGCCTCCATCCCTTCCGCCGCCAGATCCGCATTGGTGTCAAAGGTAAGTATCTGATATGAGGATCTGCGTTCCAGAATTTCCGGCCGCTCCGTCAAGCCATCGCTCCCATACCGCTTTGCCGCCTCCAATATTTTGGCAAAGGAAGTGCCGCCAAAGTCGCAGGTTCCAGCTTCCCAGTCCAGGATTCCCCAGAAGTCCTCCGAACCTTCCAGCAGATAGCGCAAAACCCCCGCCGCATCATATCTAAGGGTCAATACCCCATCCTCCGGCCAGGCCAGCAGGGCATCCGCCAGCGCTTCCCCGTCAGGCACAACGCCCTCTTCCAGCACCCCCTTCCGGATCCGCCAGTTTTCCATCTGTACACTCAGGCTTACGCCGTATACCCCGCCTCCTTCTCTCCAGCCGTCAAAAGCCGATGGAAAATAATCCTCTTCCTTTACCCCGGATGCCTCCATATAAGGCGTCAGATCCTCCAGCATCCCCTTCCGAATCGCACCGTATACATAGTCCCCCAGCACATCCCCGTACAGCAGATCAGGCCCACTGCCCGCCATCATCTCAATACTGGTCCTCCTGGCGAAATCCTCCACCTCCGTCCCCTCCGGACATTCGTCCAGCGACACGATATAACTGTCACTCTGCTGGTTGAACCGCACCACCTGCGCTTTCAGCCACGCATGCACTCCCAATGTATCTCCTGTCAGATTCCAGCATCTCATGGACAGAACCGCCTTCTGGGTAGCCTCTTCCGCCATCTGCAGCACCTCGGAGAGGTATGCATTCCCGTCCTCCCCCCATCTGTACCGCAGAAGCTCCACGCTGCCGTCCTCCAGCACGCGGAAATCCTCTATGGAGTTCCGGTAGTCCTCCTGCAGCAGGTAGGAAGTGCCGGTAAAGGACAGCACCCGCTCCTTCCCGCCGTTTTCCATGTCGATTACCAGTACCCCACTGGCATCCAGGTACAGTAACCCTTCCTCCCCTGCCGCTACGCGCCCATAGCCGTCCAGCCTGGCTGTGCTTATCCTGGATATCTCCCCCGTGTCTGAGTTTAACTCCCACAGCACACGGGAACCACCCCCCACAACAGAAGAAGCGATGATCAGTCTGCCGTCCGCTAGCTGGCACAGATCATATATAATTGATACCTGCATCCTTCAGCACTACCCTGTACAATTCCTTTCCTTCCGCGTCCATCTTAACTAGGCTGTCTGAGTTGGACCAACGGTAAAATCCCCCTTCCGCATCCATGAACCAATTGCCAAAGGAATAGTCCTCTGGCATTCTCTCCAGCAGCGTCTCTCGGCTGCCATCCTCCCGGTACAAATAGATATCCGCCAGCCCGTTATTACGGACTGCCCAGATCATGGCACGCTCTCCCTGGTAGAACTGCAAACCCCGCATGGTTCCCATAACTCCTTCCATGTTGAAGGCATCCTTGATATCAGACCGGATATCCCGGTATTCCATCACCCCCTCCTGCGAAACCACCTCTTCTGTCCTGTCCTTCTCCTCCCTGCCGCAGCCTGTCAAAAAGGCGCAGCATAGCAGAAGCATCCATACACAGCATAACTTTTTCATAATTCCCCTTTCCTGCCCGGACCATCATTCTCCTGCAGCCTTGTTTAAAAACCTCTTCCAACTCTGTCGCTGTCCGTCACCCATCTTATTCTCTCCAAAAGATTCAACCATTACCGCTGAAAATGCCTCCAATGTTTCCCCCTTGGAATCTTATTTGGATTCTTATGCGCCACAGTTTTCTAATCCATGTAGTCATTATAGTAACCTCTCGTGGTATTTGTCAACACAATCCATAAGCACCAATTAAAATTTAATACTCAAAAGAGTTGTATTATATAATTTAATATAGTAGTATAAATATATAAAACCATTAAAATAACAAACAATGGCCAGGTACATCTCTTACACAAAATTCATGCACAATACAACCTCTGCACTGATTTTTATGCCCTCACCTTGCCAGAATAAGCACAGACTGCCCCTGGTTTTAACTATTTCTAACACAACCTAAGAAAAGGAGCATAAATTACTATGACAGATGATATGAACCGGACTAACCAGGCCATCATTGAAGGAAGAATCGTCTCTGACTTCCAAACCATTCTCACATCCAATAATAGAAAATTCTACATTGTTGATGTAGCCGTAAAAAGACTGAGCAGCAAAATGGATTATATTCCGGTCATGTTCCACCATAAACTGGTGGACATGACACAGAATCTCATGGGACGGCATTTCTATGTAGCCGGTCAACTCCGCTCCTGTTTTCGTTCTGAAGCTCAAAAGCGCCATCTGAAGCATTATCTGTTCGCCACGGAATTAAGACCAGGTGCGCCTGAAGGAAAATACAGCGATACAAACTATATCTACTTGGATGGAAACATCTGCAAAAAACCTATTTACCGCTTTACACCAACTGGCCGTGCTATTACAGATTTCATTATTGTAGTCAACAGTGCAAATTATAAATCAAATTATATCCCCTGCATCTGTTGGGGCAAGACAGCACTGGCCGTCGCGGAACTGCCCATTGGAGCCCACATTGAGGTTATTGGCAGGATACAGAGCCGTGTATATCTGAAACAATTTAGCGAAGTGTCTGCAGAGAAACGTATTGCATATGAAGTGTCTGTTATAAGGCTTGAATATGACATGAGCAATCAGACATACCAATGATCTTTCTTTCAATACTACTTAATAGAGTAGTATATTAATTGCTGTTTTGGGGTCTAATATGATTCTGAATTGTAGGATAAAATAATACCAAATAATTCAGAATTGAGGTGTAGTCTACTTGCTTATAGAGGACTTTATAGTGAACAGAATCCAGGAACTTTGCGACAAAAAACATATAAGCAAATATAGGTTATCGCAGGAAACCAAAATCAAGCAGTCCACCATTTCCAACCTGATGACCCGAAGGAGCCTGCCGAACATCGTCACACTTTCAAGGATTTGCGATGGTTTCGGGATTACATTATCAGAATTTTTTCAGGAAGATGATAAGATTGTCAACCTTTCAGAAGAGCAAAAACAGGTGTTGGATGTGTGGTCAACTCTGAATGAAGATGAACGCAAGCTTGTAAAGACATATGTGCAGGGAATAAAGCACCTATAACTTTCCTGTTACTCACTTGGTTTTTCCTGTTTGCAATTGTATGCCTGCTGACAACAGCCTATATTTTGGAACCGTCAAATTGAAGAACATAAAAAGCCCCCCTTTTCCCTCCAAATAACACGATTCGGCAAAGCTGACAGCCTTGCCGAATCTACCTCACCAGAGACAGCTTCATCCAATAAAATACATACACCAACTTTTTCTCATTTCTGACCAGTGCCATAAGCTGTTCCCGCTCTTCCTTCACTTTCTTTATCATTTCTTCCCCAACCTGTTTATCACCATACACCACGCTCTCATAATCCTCAATAAAGTGAAGCGGTATATCTCCCAACATCTCTATCCCCCGCTGACGCATTTCCTGCAAAGTCTCCCTACTCTCCCGCACAAGCCCCAGCCAGGTCAGAACCCGGACATTTCTGCGCACCTCTACTTTGAACTTTCCTGCCCGATCCATCTTCTGATACCGGTATGTACACAGCAGATACTCCAACATCAACACCAGCAGATACCCTGCCAAAACAGCCAGAATCCCCAAGCCAAACAGCCACATCACCTGGAGCCTTGTTTCATCCCCGGTGCCACCCGACACTAGCTCTCGCTCCCTGTCTACGCTGACAATTTCTTCCTCCTCTTCTTCCTCCTCTTCTTCCTCTTCCTCATAAAAAGTCACAGTACTTCGATCACTCACTTTCCAGGGTGTATAACGCAATTCACCATAACCAGGTGTGGGTTCAAAAGGAATCCAGCCCACACCCTCTATATAGACCTCCGGCCAGGAATGCGCCATATTAGACAATACGACAGCATAACCGCTCTCCCCTACCGGAACACAAAATCCCTGCGCATAACGGGCCGGAATACCTTCTGCTCTTGCCAGCAATACAAATGCCGTCGCAAAATAAGCACAATACCCTGTTTTGCTCTCCAATAGAAAATAGTCCAGAAATTCACTGGCATTTGTAATACTATCCGGCAATTTCCCCGGCATATTGGTATATGTATAAGAAGCCAATTCCTTCTCAATTGCCTGCAATTTCTCTATATCCGTAACTGCCTCCCCGGTTATCTGCGCCAGGTAACGCTCCATTTCTCCCGAAAGCTTTACATCTTCAAGATAATAATCATACACCCGCTGCCTGTGTGCCTGCATTATCTCAGGCGTCACTTTCCGGCCAAGCGCTTCCTCATACTCCCTCGCAATATACTCCCAGATCTGCTCATCCATTTCCTGCTCTGCTTCTAACAACTGCTTAAACAATTCCTCTCCCACATTCAGTTGATAATATTTCACATGATACTCTGTTCCATACCCCTGTTGTTTCGGAAGGAGCAAATCACCACCCTCAAAAGTATACCTCAAATCTGACTGCTCACCCCTGACGTTTATTGCCTTTAAAGGTGCAAACACATACTTGGTATTGAAAAATTCATAGCGGATTCTCAAATCTGTCTCATACAGATAATCTTTCAGATGTCTGTTGTCCAGTCTTCTCACCGCATATAATGTCTCCATGGTATCAATAAACCGTTCCTGATTATTTTCATGGTATTCCTGAAGCCACTGCTTCCCATCAAAAGTATCATACACCTTCCCAATCAAGTACACATTGGTCACCAAAGTACCCTGTCCCTGAATCTGCATCACCTCGTGATCGTCATCTTCAAATCCCTCACCTAATTCCCCGTCTCCGGAAAAACCGCTTAGAGATACACCAAAATCTTCCCGTCCGCCCCGCATTAAATTCTGCGATACAATCAAAAAAGATTCCCGTATCTGATGTCCGATCTGTTTCGCCCACTGCCAGTCATATGGCGCCTCCGGCGCGGGCATCCTGGTCAAAAGCAGCAAATAAACTGCCAAGAATGGCGAGAGCCAGACCATTTGTTCCTTTACACCACCGCTTCTGGTCTTCTTCCAGTGTTCCTGCAGCCATTCCACATAGACCACAATAACATACAACAGTAAAAACGCCACAATATCATGTGACAACTCCACTCGTGCCAACAGACAGATCAACAGTCCAATGATACACCCACATGCCAACCCCATTCGCAGCAGGCGAAACCTCTCTGACAGAATTTGAACCAGATAACAGATTGCCGTCAATGTAGCTGTCTGCATCAGTTGGATTCCCATCAGCCACTCTGTTTGCTCAATTCTGCTTCCCGAACACCATTGCAGATAAGTCCGCAGAAATGTAAAGCTTGTCTCTCTGCCAATCACGGTCACAGATATCCCTATGCTCACAAACACCGTCAATAAGCACAATATCCGACCTCTGGCTTTCAAAAAATTGACTCCCGAAAGCAGCACAATCACAAGCGCCAACACAAGGATATTCCGAAATGTCACAATGCTGAATCCAAGAAGCGCTTCCGGTGTAAACAGACAAATACATGCCAAAATCGCAGTATTTACCGCCCGATATATAGCCTTTTCGTTGAAATGACGTCTGAAACTCATCATAGTCTCCCTTCCAGCCCGGCTTCCACGGGAATTACTACAATCCTTCTTCTCATGCTTCCCTGTTTTACATAATCCATCGGATCCTGATCTGTGATTATGTAAATAACCACTATGACTCCGCCCGCCATCAGCCGCTCCGTCACATCCATAATCGCGGGAGTCAACTCATGCAGAATACAGAAAACAATACCGCTGCTCCACACTTCCCCCCAAACCACAGCATGTTCCAACACACGCTGCACATTTTCCTCTGTACTGAATACTATCTCCGATACCTTATGATAAAAATCATCAAATTCATTGATACCTTCCACATGCCCTTTGACAATCCCTTCCTGTCCATAATAGGCGGAAAACTCCATTTCCTTCCCTGCAAAAAAATATCCCACTGCCAGCAATACTTCCAATATCTTATTTTCCAGCGGCAGGTATTCCCTTCTGTGCCCGCTGTACCGCTTTGTGTCGCAGAAAATAGAAATACCCTGATTTTCCTTTCCGGTCATGGTTCGAACCTTCAACTTCTGTTCCCCGGCAGTTGCCTTCCAGTGAATCTGTTTCAGACTGTCTCCCTCTATATAATCCCTCACCAGAATATCCGGTTCCGTATTGCCCAATGCGTCCTGTCTGGCCAGCAACGGCAGATCAATCATACTGGTAAGTTCTGCGAGCGGCACAATCTTCGGCAATACCATCGCCTTGATCTGACCGGAGACAGCATGACGAAGCCGGAACAAACGGAAAAAATCCGTGAGTATAACCTCTTTTACTCCTATACTATATTGCCCGCGGTATTTACACACAAGCTTTGTCTCATAGATGGATTTATCCCCCGGAAGCAATTCATATTCAATATTGTCAGGAAACTCCTCCACATGGGAAAAAGAAGAATGCATCCGGACGCTGATACCGGTATATGCGAAATAATCTTCATTTTCCAGCATAAAAAAATATGACATTGGCTGATCACATACCATAGTCCTTCTATCTGTCTCCTGATAGATCTTAAATCTCCAATAGACACAGAGCAGATACACCAGCGAAATCACCGGCAGCAAAGTGACGCCAAAAAAGAATCCGTAACTGACAGCCCCGCCATAAAAACTGATCGATACCAGCGACAACACCCATAACCCCAATAAAATCCACCTGCGCACTTTCATAGCAACCATCACACCTTCCCAATATTCGCACTTACTGTTCACTTGCAACAGTTCCGATCATTCAATGGGTATTTTCACTTTCACAATCAAGTTGTTCAAAATAACTGCCGCATCCGCTTTCTGAAGTCTGGCCTCAGAAGACAGCACCAGCCTGTGTAAAAGCACCCGCATGGCAACGGCTTTCACATCATCCGGCTTCACATAATCCCTCCTCTGCAGAAATGCCTTGCCCTGAGAAGCACGCAGCAGCGCCAGCAATGCTCTCGGACTGGCTCCCAATACAAAGCGCTGTTCTTCCCTGGTCAATGCAATCACATCCTCAATATAACCAAGTATGGATTCCTTAACGGTAATCTGTGAAACCGCTTCTCTAATCTTTAATATATCCTCCGTCCCACACACCGCTTCCACCTTATCCGGCGTCTGCCCCCGCAGAAAATAAGAGGCCATCAATATCTCCTGTTCCCTCCCCGGATATCCTATGGACAACCGCATCATAAAACGATCCATTTGTGCCTCCGGCAGAGAATAGGTGCCTATAAATTCTATGGGATTCTGCGTTGCGATCACCATAAATGGCTTCGGCAGCATATGTACTATCCCATCCACCGTCACCTGACCTTCTGCCATAGCTTCCAACAGACTGGATTGCGTCTTGGGAGAAGTTCTGTTAATCTCATCTGCCAGAAGAATCTGGTTCATTACCGCCCCCGGACGATACTCAAATTCGTTCGTTTTCATATTGTATATGGATACCCCTGCCACATCTCCCGGCAAAGTATCCGGTGTAAACTGTATCCTTCCAAAATTCCCTTCCATGCTCCTGGCAAGAATACTGGCAAGTGTTGTTTTTCCCACCCCCGGTACATCCTCTAAAAGAATATGCCCGCCAGCAAAAAGACAGATTAACAAATTCTCCACCGCATCCGCTTTGCCGACAAATACCCGATTCATATTTTCTTCCAGTTTTTTGGCCACCTCAAATTCATTCATTGCTCTGCCCCACCTTGCTTTATCTACTATTTGTCCTTTTTACTGCTCCCACACGTTTTTTACTGTTTTCACTCATTATAAAATCCCCATAATTTTTATATAATCCTTGGATTTATTCCGCATGATATGGAATCCCTGTTCCAGATCCCCCAATGAAAATCGATGCGATATTAACATATCTGGCGTGATTTGCTTCTGCGCAAGACGCTCCAACACATAACTCCAATCGTCTGCTGTCTCTCCGGTAAATGATGAATTCCAGGTTCCCATAATCGTCTGCTGATTGCGCAAAATTTTCCAGTACACTTCCTTTTCCAGCATCATATCGGAAGCCGGATTCCCCACCAGACAGATTCGTCCTGCCGGAGCCGTACAATCCACCGCCTGCGTCAATGTCTCATTCTTACCGACACATTCAAAAAACACATCCGTACCTGCGCCATCGGTGCACTCCATAATCCAGCTTCTGACATCCTGTGTTCTGCTGTCACAATAATATGCTTCCGGCAGCCCCAATTTGATCGCCTGCTCCTTCTGAAATTCCTTATTTCCAACTACCAGAATCTTCCCCATACCCTGCCATATAACATTTTGTCTCCCGGCGCTCTGTCTTGCCGCACTTTGCGACTCCAGCAGAAACATAAGAAGCATCAATCCAATGGTGCCAAGCCCACAGATTACTACCGTTTCCTGCTCTTCCGGCCGTACCTTTCTCATGGCATGAACCGCCACCGCCATGGGTTCCAGCATTGCGGCTTCCTCAAATGACACCGAATCCGGCAATGCAATCAAATTATCCGCCGGAACCGCCGCATACTCCGCAAATCCTCCATCTCTGCGAGACCCCAGATAATTATAATGCCTGCACATCTCATACTGCTTTTCAAGGCAAGGCTTACAGACCTTACATGGGATCAAAGGAAATACCCCCACCCTTTTCCCCTGCCAACTGCAATCCACACCCTCTCCCGTCTCTACCACCACACCAGCAAATTCATGCCCCGGTATCAGAGGATGCACATGTGCCCCTGTCTTATAGATTCTCGGAATATCCGATCCGCAGATGCCTGCCGCCTTCACCGCAACCAGCACCTCCCCCTTCTCTACACAAGGCTTGTCCACCGTCTCCATACGAATTTTATCCGGCCCATATAAAACCCATGCTCTCATTTTTCGACCCTTCCCATGCTTCCGCATGTATTTCCGTTATTCATCATAGTTTTATTCTATCATGCACGCCTTTCTTTATCAAGCCGACTTTTCAATTCAGCATTTCAATGTATCAGCCGCGTTACTTTTCACACCTACGCCACCGCGAGGCGTTTTCACGCGCTTTATGCGTGA
>CAMWLE010000031.1 GCA_947175015.1 uncultured bacterium | reverse complement strand
ACCCTCTATTGTATATAGTAATATATGAATTCCCCTTTTATTAAGATGAGGCGCCACAGAGTAACATCTGTGAGCGCTTCGTCTTTTTATACGCGAAAAAATTTGCCGCAAACTTCTTTACTGTTTATGGCAAATTCTATGTTTTATGATTTCTTTACTGTTTGCTGCAATTTCCCGACTTTATGACATTCTATGCTGTTTGCTGCAATTTCTTTAATTGATGATATCCTGTCCTGTTTCGTAACGCATTTTATCCATGAACCATTCCGGTGATTGTTCCATCTGTAATAGAGTGTCAAAGGCGGAGAGTATCAGGCGCGGCTGCCTGTAGCGGTTCATTTCATCAGGGCGGTCCATATAAAGCTTAAAGTGGTCTACCTGCCATACCAGCACATCGGCCAAGGTATATCCGGCCACCTGATATTTGCATAATAATGTGCCATAGTCGTGATAGTAGGCAAGTTCCTGTAAGAGACCTTCGGATTGTAGGATGCCCTGCCAGAGAGTTTCACCATAGGTTTCGTCTTTGTTGGCCTGTGCCGCCAGGGTGTGCACAAAGTCCTGTAATGTGTTCAGTGCTTGTTCCAATTGTTCTTGTTTGCTCATTTTTCCCTCCCGGTATTAGCTCTATTCCTGTATTATTGATTCTTCTGGCTGTTTCTTCCTTGGGGCATTTCAACGCTGCTGCCCGGATTGTGTTTGGAAACAGGAAAAAGAAAACGCCGGAAAATGTTGCATAACACATTTTCCGGCGCTTGCCCTCAGCAGGGGAAGAGAGGATCGAACTCCCGTTTACGGTTTTGGAGACCGCCGCACTACCGCTGTACTATTCCCCTATTCTCAACTTACCGCTGACAAAAGTTATTATAGCACAGGTACATTAGAATAATCAAGTAGAAATTTAAAATTTTGCTGTACTTTTTTTCAAAATGTGGTAAAATAAAAATACATGCGTGTCATTTTGTGGTGAAATAAAAAATACATGCGTGTCATTTTTTGTTATAAGTGTTATAAGATGGATAGGTTAAAGGCAGGTGTTTTATATGGTACAAGTGACAGAATATCGGCACAAATTGATAGAAGAATATAAGCAGGCGGCAACACCCTTGTTTCGTTATGTACCCTGGCTGGAGAAAAATTCCGGGAAACCGGGCAGTACAAATTATCGTGGGCAGGGATTTACGGAGCATACAATGAGTTTTCCGGTTTATGATTCTACCTTGATGAGCTTTATCAGGGAGGCTTCCGGTTCTGCGCTGATGGATCGCAATTATAACTATGTCTATACACGAAAGCATATCAAAAACCATGAGGATGAGAGGAAACTGATTGCGTCAGCAGGAGTGAATGAATGGGATACATTGAGAGGCATTTTGTCAAAATATGTCATGGGAGGCAGAACCAGGAGCATTCTGTGGAGTGAAGGGGTAAAGGAAAGGATTTTTCTGCTGGTGTTGGAGCAGATGCGCAAAATTATAGAGTATTGGGATAAGCCAATGGAAGTAGGGTAAGGAAGCAGAAGCCGGAATGACTGTACCAGAATAGAGAGGAATGAGGTATACACAGAAACCGGAATGATTATACCCGAATAGAAGAATAAGGTATACACAGAAGCCGGAGTGGCGCTTCCTGGATAGAGAAACAGAGGATACGCAGAAACCGGAATGACAATACCTGTGCAGCAAATAGGATATATGCAGTTGGTGGGACAGAATACATATAGATGGTGAAATGGGGTATGACATGGGAGAAAAATCGGTACAGAAGAAGAAATTTATATTGGAGACGGCCAGAAAGGTTTTCATGGAAAAAGGGTTCAAGAAAGTGACTATGAAAGACATTGTGGATGCCTGTGATATCAGCAGGGGCGGTCTCTATCTGTATTTTGAAAGTACCAGTCAGATTTTCCTGGAAGTGATGAAGTTAGAGAGTGAAGAGGCGGATGATGTGTTCTCTGACAGTATTACGGAGGATGCCACTGCTGCGGATATTTTGATTTTGTTCTTGCGGGAGCAGAAAAAGGAACTCTTGAGAAAAAATGATACATTGACCCAGGCGATATATGAATTCTATTTCCAGAACAAGCTGAGCAAAAAAGATAACATATTGAAGAAGCAGTTTGATGCTGCGGTAAAGATTATTGAAAAGCTGATTGAAGCAGGTGTGGCAAGCGGTGAATTTTACTGTGAGGATTGTATGGGAACAGCCAGAAATATCATGTTTGTGTTGGAGGGATTGAAGATTTCAGCTCAGACCATTGGAATTACTGCGGAAACGGTGGACAGGGAGATGTTTTATATTCTAAAGTCCCTGGGTACAGCAGAGGAAAAGGCAGAGTTGTGAATCATAGATAATTAGATGGAGGTGCAGGATGGGAAGAGTCAGGCGTATTTATGTGGAAAAAAAGGAGCCTTATGCTGTAAAAGCCAAGGAACTGCATGATGAGATCGAAAGCTTTCTTGGTATCCGGACAGCAGGTGTCAGAGTGTTCATCCGCTATGATGTGGAGAATATTTCAGATGAGGTGTTTGAGAGTGCGTGCAGGTCGGTTTTCTCGGAGCCGCCGGTGGACGATCTGTATTACGAAGAGATTCAGATTCCGGAACAGGCGAGAGTGTTCTCGGTGGAATTTCTGCCGGGGCAGTTTGACCAAAGAGCGGATTCCGCAGTGCAGTGTGTCCGGTTCTTAAATGAGGACGAAGAGCCTGTGATTCGTACTGCAGTTACCTATATGATACTGGGAAATATTACGGAGGAAGAATTTGCCAGGATCAGGTCATATTGTATCAATCCTGTGGATTCCAGAGAGACGGACAGTGTGAAACCGGATACCTTGATCACGGTTTTTGGTGAGCCTGGGGATATTTCCATTTTTGATGGTTTTACGCAGATGGAGGAAGCACCTCTTCGCAAGTTATATGAGTCCCTGTCTCTGGCAATGACATTTAAGGATTTCCTGCATATCCAGAAGTATTTCCGAGAGGAGGAGAAGCGTGATCCTTCCATGACAGAGATCAGGGTGTTGGATACCTATTGGTCTGATCATTGCAGGCATACTACTTTTTCCACGGAATTAACAGAAGTGGAGTTCGGGGAGGGATATTACCGCACACCGATTGAAAACGCCTACCGCAGTTATATTGACACCAGAGAAGAGGTGTTTGGAGAGCGGAGAAAGGATAAATTTGTCTGCCTGATGGATCTGGCATTGATGGCTATGCGGAAGCTGAAGAAGGATGGCAAGCTGGCGGATATGGAAGAATCCGATGAGATTAATGCCTGCTCCGTTGTGGTGCCTGTGGAGATGGATTACGGTGACCATAAGGAGACGGAAGAGTGGCTGGTATTTTTCAAAAATGAGACCCATAATCATCCCACGGAGATAGAGCCTTTTGGCGGTGCAGCAACTTGTCTGGGCGGTGCGATTCGTGATCCTCTTTCCGGGCGTGGTTATGTGTATCAGGCCATGCGTGTGACCGGTGCGGCAGATCCCACGGTGCCTGTGGCAGATACATTGAAAGGAAAATTACCGCAGAAGAAACTGGTGCGGGGGGCAGCCGATGGTTATTCCTCCTATGGCAACCAAATCGGACTTGCCACCGGATATGTGAAGGAGATTTATCATCCTGATTATGTGGCCAAGCGAATGGAAATCGGAGCTGTCATGGGTGCGGCGCCCAGAAAAAATGTGATTCGGGAGACTTCTGATCCGGGCGATATTATCATCCTGTTGGGGGGACGTACCGGAAGAGACGGCTGCGGCGGCGCCACAGGTTCCTCCAAGGTGCACACGGAGCAGTCGATCGAGACCTGCGGCGCAGAGGTACAGAAGGGCAATGCGCCTACGGAACGCAAGATACAGAGACTTTTCCGCAGAGAAGAGGTCAGCCGTATTATTAAAAAGTGTAATGATTTCGGCGCGGGCGGTGTGTCTGTTGCCATTGGTGAGCTGGCGGATGGCTTGACTGTGGATCTGGATAAGGTACCTAAGAAATATGCAGGTTTGGACGGAACGGAGCTTGCTATTTCCGAGTCCCAGGAACGCATGGCTGTGGTAGTGGACCCGAAAGATGTGGAGAAGTTCCTTGGATTTGCTGCGGAAGAGAATCTGGAGGCCGTAGCGGTGGCGGTGGTCACTGAAGAACCCAGGCTGGTGCTGAACTGGCGGGGGAAGAAGATTGTGGATTTGAAGCGGGCATTTCTGGACACTAACGGGGCACATCAGGAGACTGCTGTTAAAGTGGAGATTCCGGATGAGAAGGAGAACTATTTCAAAAAGTGGGCGGTGCCCGCAGTGGGAGATGAGCTGGAGGCAGGTGATATAAAGTCCGCATGGCTGGCGCTTCTGCATGATCTGAATGTGTGTTCTCAAAAGGGACTGGTGGAAATGTTTGATGCTTCCATCGGTGCGGGCAGTGTACTGATGCCTTATGGCGGTAAATATCAGATGACGGAAACGCAGGCAATGGTGGCGAAATTGCCTGTACAGAAGGGAAAAACCGATACGGTCACTATGATGAGCTATGGTTTCGATCCCTATTTGTCTTCATGGAGCCCCTATCACGGCGCAGTTTATGCGGTGGTGGAATCCATGGCGAAGGTTGTGGCAAACGGCGGGGACTGCACTAAAATCCGTTTTACGTTCCAGGAATATTTCCGCAGGATGACGGAAGAGCCGTCCCGGTGGAGTCAGCCATTCTCAGCACTTTTGGGCGCTTATGATGCGCAGATGGGGTTTGGCCTGCCGTCCATTGGCGGTAAGGATAGTATGTCCGGTACATTTAATGAGATTGATGTACCTCCCACTCTGGTTTCTTTTGCGGTGGATATTGCGAAGCATCAGGATATTGTGACACCGGAGCTGAAACAGGCAGGCAATGTGCTGGTTCGTTTTAAGATTGAGAAGGATGAATATGACATTCCCATATATGATGAGGTGTTAAAGCTTTATCAATATATTTCTCGTCTGATGAAGGAGAAAAAGGTGGTTTCCGCATATGCTCTGGACGCGAAGGGCGTGGCTGCTGCCATATCCAAAATGGCCTTTGGCAATAAGTTGGGTGTGCAGGTCGGACATCATGTGACGGTGGAGGAATTATTTGAAAATGCAATGGGGGATATCTTGGTTGAGGTGCCGGGGGATAAGCTTCGGGAGGTTACGGGGACTGCAGACGTCTGCTTTGTTGTTATAGGTACGGTCACGGAGGAATCGGCCTTTACCTATGGCGATGTGGCAATCACAATGGAGGAAGCGTTCAATGCGTGGACATCCAAACTTGAAAAAGTGTTTGCCACCAAGGCGGTGAAGGAGACGACACCTGTTGCAAGTGATTGTTATCAAGCGGACAAGGTTTATGTGTGCAGGCATAAAGTGGCAAAGCCCACAGTGTTTATCCCGGTATTTCCCGGAACCAACTGTGAGTATGACAGTGCAAAGGCATTTGAACGCGCAGGGGCCAATGTGATCACTAAAGTATTCCGGAATCTGAGTGCAGAGGATATTCGGGAATCTGTGGAGGAATTTGTCAAAGCCATCGGCCAGGCGCAGATTATTATGTTCCCAGGAGGGTTCTCCGCAGGGGATGAGCCAGACGGAAGTGCGAAATTTTTCGCCACTGCTTTCCGCAATGCCAAAATGGAGGAAGCGGTGAAGGAACTGCTGGAGAAACGGGATGGTCTGGCATTGGGTATCTGTAACGGTTTCCAGGCATTGATTAAGCTGGGATTGCTGCCTTATGGGGAAATCGTGGGGCAGAAGGAGGATTCGCCTACTCTGACTTTCAATACCATTAACAGACATATTTCTAAAATGGTATATACAAAGGTGGTGTCCAACAAATCGCCCTGGCTGCAGGAGGCGGAATTGGGTGCGGTTTATTGTAATCCGGCTTCCCATGGTGAAGGGCGTTTTGTAGCGCCGGAAGCATGGCTGGATCAATTGTTCGCGGGCGGCCAGGTGGCGACCCAGTATGCCGACCAGGAAGGCAATGTGTCCATGGATGAGGAATACAATATCAATGGTTCTTATCGTGCCATTGAGGGTATTACTTCCCCTGACGGACGGTGCCTGGGCAAAATGGCACATTCCGAGAGACGGGATATTGCGGTGGCGAAGAATATCTATGGAGAACAGGATATCAGGATCTTCGAGTCAGGCGTTGCTTATTTTAAATAAAAAAGCAGGATTCCATGGTAAAAATTATTTTGTGACCTTGAAATGGGCATCAAATCCCATTTCGAGGTCATTTTTATGATGGGATTGGCAGAAAACCTGTGCTGCGCTGTCATATCTTGCAATCAGCAGGATTTGATAGTATACTGGAAGCAGGAAAAGAAAAGAGGTTATCAAGAGAGCATAATGTAGACAAAACTGTGATTATGACGGTGGCAGGAGCAACAAACTGCAGAATTGACTATAACGCATTATCAAGGAAAGGAGAAGTTGATATGTGTACTTTATTTGAAGAAATCGCAAGAGAAAGTGAAATGAAGGGAAAACTGGAGGGCAAACTGGAAGGCAAACTGGAGGGCAAAGCGGAAGGCATCATTGAGACAGGTTTTGATTGCGGACTTTCTGAAAATGATATTTTGGAAAGATTACAGCAAAAACTGCAAGTGTCTCTGGAAAAGGCACAGGAGTATTTTGAAATGTTTGGAAAACAGACAGTGAAAAGGTAGAAATTTCACATTTGTTTTGCTATACTTATTTTTATACGAGATATTTTATTCCAAGTGGAAACGGGGAGGAAATGCCATGGAACAAGAATTTATTAAACCGCCGGTGGAGGTAAGGTACAAGGAGGAGTTGGAAGCGCTGAAGGCCACTGATACAGGTAACAAACCGGAAAACTGGCAGATGTCGCCGAAGGCGGTCAGGACTTTTATTCTGGGTAGTCCAAAGCCTGTTGTGTACAAGGATAAGGAGTACCTGATCGAGAAAAAGTATCTGGGAAATGATGCTCTGGTGGAGCGCTGCATTGTGACCCTGGCCGGGAACCGGGGACTGATGCTGGTAGGGGAGCCGGGAACGGCCAAAACCATGCTGTCGGAGCTTCTTTCGGCTGCCATCAGCGGAGTGAGTACTAATACCATTCAGGGAACGGCAGGGACAACGGAAGATATGATCAAATATTCCTGGAATTATGCTCTGCTGCTGGCAAAGGGACCCAGCAGAGAAGCACTTGTGCCGTCTCCTCTGTATGTGGGGATGGAGAGAGGAATTTTGACCAGATTTGAAGAGATTACCAGAACTCCCGCTGAGATTCAGGACAGTTTGATCAGTGTGCTCAGTGACAAGGTGTTGAATGTACCGGAACTGGGAGATGATGGCTTCCTGTTTGCAAAAGCAGGGTTTAATGTTATTGGTACGGCCAATACCAGAGACAAAGGCGTTAATGAGATGAGCAGTGCTTTGAAGCGTCGTTTTAATTTCGAGACTGTGATGCCGGTTCGTGAGGCTGCCATGGAGAAACGGATAATCATAAATGAAGTCAACAAACTGGCGGATGAGGCTCATATTGCTATGCAGGCAGATGAGGATGTGGCTGAGATTCTGGCCTCTACTTATCATGAACTGCGGGAGGGGGTATCTTCCTATGGACATAGGATTGATAAGCCATCGGCAGTGATGAGTACGGCGGAGGCAGTGTCAGTTTATTATCAGGCTATGATCACAGGATATTATTATGGAGATGCGGAGATAAGCATGGAGGCTTTGGTGCAGAATCTGGTAGGGGCGGTTTCCAAAGAGAATAAGGATGATCTGGAGAAGGTAAAAGGATATTTCAACACTGTTATCAGGGATAAGAGCAGTAAAGAGGGTGGATTATGGAAAGAATATTACGAAGCAAGGAAATGGCTGAGATAATCCTGCTTCCTGTCCGACATCACAGCCCTGCCTGTGCATTACATATCAGCAGGATGATTGAGAAAATCCGTCCGGGGGTCATTCTGGTGGAGGGGCCGGGCAATGCCAACTCCCTGATTTCGGTTATGGTGCATGAGGATACCAAGGCGCCTTTTGCCATTTATTATTCCTATCATGACACTACGGGATTGATTTCTGAGGAGAAAGAGCATTACAGATGCTATTATCCGTTTCTGGATTATTCCCCGGAACTGGCGGCATTACGGACAGGAAAACGTCTTGGGATTCCCACGGCATTTATTGACCTGCCGTATGGCGATATCCTGGCGGCATCTCAGGAAGGTAAGGGGCTGCTGAAAAAGGAAGAGGAAAAGAATAATTATAACGACGACTATCTGCTTTCCAGAAATGCTTATCTTGGTCAGCTATGTGAGAAGACCGGATTGCGCAGCTTTGATGAATTCTGGGAGAAATATTTTGAATTGAACGGATTGGGGCAGGAAAGCGAGAAATGGTTTTCTGATCTGCTGACTTATTGTGCGCTGGCCAGGGAAAATACGCCGGAAGAAGTCATGCGGGAGGATGGCTGCCTGGCCAGGGAGATATATATGGCGGAGCAGATACAGGAATACGCCCAAAAAGAGGTATCTTCGGAAAGTCCGGTTCTGGTGGTCACCGGAGGATTCCATACGCCCGGGCTGATGAAAGCGCTGGGAGCGGAAAGCAGGATGAACGCATTGTTTATGTGGGAAGCTGAGAATCAGAATGACGCGTTGCCTGCGCAAAAGACTGAGAATCAGAATGACGTGTTGCCTGCGCAAAAGACTGAGAATCAGAATGACGCGCTGCCTAAACGGAAAGCGCCGAAGAGAACGACAGAAGCCATTGAGGTCAAGAACAGGAATGAAGCATTGCTTAAGAGGAAGGTGCCGGAGAAGGATCAGGGCGTCTATGTCATGCCTTATTCCATGGAGGCGGCGGATGCCTTGAACGGCTATGCCAGCGGGATGCCTTTTCCGGGATTTTATCAGAAGATATGGGAGAATATATCGGAGATGGATACACCCTATGAAAATGCAGTGCTGGACTTAATCGTGTCATCAGGTAAGGAAACCAGGAAAAAGGAAGGATATCTGTCTACTTATGACGAAATCTGCGCTTGTGCCATGGCAAGGGGGCTTGCGGGACTGCGGGGCAAGCAGGAACCGGGCGCTTATGAGCTTTTGGATGCGGTGTTGTCCTCCTTTATCAAAGGGGAGTGCAATATGGCTTCCGATACGCCCATGCGCATTTTGCGGAAGCAGATGACGGGTAATGCTGTGGGCGAGTTGTGCAGCAGTGCGGATGTGCCTCCCATTATCTACGATTTTCAGACAGAATGTAAGAAGTATGGTTTGAAGACAGGTTCCACGCTGGAGACGGAAGTGACGCTGTCTATTTTCTCAAGCTCCAAACACAGGCAGATCAGTATGCTTTTTAACCGGATGAATTTCCTGGAAACAGCATTTGCCAGGAAGGTGAAGGGACCGAACCTGCAGTTGAAAAAGGACAGGAATCTGTTACGGGAAATATGGAAGTACAAGTGGAGCGCCCAGGTGAACTCGGCGCTGATTGATGTGTCTGTCTATGGTGCTACCATAGAAGAGGCAGCAATAGGGCTTGTGAAAGAAGAATTGAAAAAGGAACTGGGGGCAAAAGAAAGTGCGATTCTTTTGACCAAAGTCTTTGAGATGGGGTTGCGGGAACAGCTGCAGACTGTGTATGACAGGGTGCATGAATTGATGCTTTTGGATGTGGATTTTTATTCCATTGCCGAAGCGCTGAAGTCATTGATGATGATGGAGGAATTATCCATCCTGTATGAATCAAAAATGGAGTTTTCCCAATTGATACATTTGGGCTGTCAGAAATTAATTACTTTACTGCCTTCCATGACCCGTATCAAAGATGAAGATTTGGATCAGTGTATGAAGGCATTGAAGCTTTTGTACCAACTGACAGGGCGGGATACGGACAGCCAATTTGTACAGGAGCGGGAGGCGTATTATGAGGCGCTTCAGAGAATGAGTCAGGATGTGGAGATTCATGCCGGCCTGAATGGATGTATCCAGGGAATTCTCTATGGAAGCGGTAAGAAGACAGCAGAAGCAGTGGAGATGATATGCCGTGGATATTTGACAGGAACCAGCGAGCAGCTTTTCTGTACGGCACAGTTTTTCAGGGGATTGTTTTTTACTGCCAGAGATTTGGTGTTTATCGGAACGCAGTTTTTAGAGATGCTGGATGAATTTTTCGGACGTGTGACAGAAGATGAATTCATGGGACTTCTGCCGGAACTTAGAATGGCATTTACTTATTTTACCCCAAGAGAGATTGACAAGATTGCGGCAAGGGTTGCTGCTTTGCATGGGAAAAAGGAGGATATTCTGTCCAGAAAAGCAATTCTTCCGGATTGGTATTCTTATGGGAAAGAAATGGATGCCTATGTAAGGAGCAGGATGGAGGGAGGCGAAGTAAGTCATGAGTGACGGACAGCAGGCCATATCGGATGAGCAGGAGGTATTGAACCGTTGGCGGTTGGTGTTGGGAAAATATGCCGAAGAGCAGATTTCATTTTCTGCTGGTAATGCGCAGCTTATGGATATGGAGAATGTACTGGATTATCTGTATTCCAGGGAATACGGCGAAGACCAGGGGCTGCGCAACGAGAGGAAGGGGGGCAGCGAAGGCTCTCAGCTTACCATTCCTAAATGGCTTCGTCAGATGAAGACATTGTTTCCGAAGCGGACAGTGGAGATTATGGAGCGTCATGCGCTGGAAAAATATGGAATGACAGAGCTGTTGACAGATCCGGATGTACTGCGGAAGCTGGAACCCAATAAAGAGCTTTTGAAGACCATTCTGGAACTGAAGCACATGATGAAAGGAGAAGTGCTGAAGCTTGCCAGGGAAATTGTGAAGAAGGTGGCGGATGAAATTACCAGGAAGCTGGAGAAGGAGGTCCGAGCGTCCTTCTTCGGGCAGATTAACCGCAATGCCAGCAGTCCGGTGAAGTCGGCCAGAAATTTGGATATTAAGAAAACCATCCGAATGAATCTGAAAAATTATGATAAAAACAGCGGCGAGGATGGGCAGTTGATTCTGAAAAATGTATATTTTAATTCCCGCATGAAGAAGTTTAACCAGTGGCGGGTCATTATCTGCGTAGATGAAAGCGGCTCCATGCTGGATTCCGTGATACACAGCGCTGTTATGGCAGGAATATTTGCCAGACTTCCCATGCTGGATACCAAGCTTGTGATATTTGATACCAATGTGGTAGATTTGAGTGGTTATGTGGATGATCCTGTGGAGACCCTGATGAGTGTCCAGCTAGGAGGAGGAACGAATATTGCAGGGGCGCTGAAGTATTGCGAGGGACTGATCGATTATCCTTTCCGCACAATGATTGTGTTGGTGACGGATCTCTATGAGGGCGGCGGATATCAGAATCTATATAGTACTTCCAAGGGAATCATTGAGAGCGGCGCAAAGCTGGTGGTGCTGACGGCGCTGGATATGGAGGCAACACCGAATTATGATAAAAATGCGGCAGCAGTGCTTGCAGATATGGGTGCTTTTGTGGGAGCTATGACACCGGAGGAATTGTCGGAATGGATTGGGAAGGTCATTGCGTAATATGTTTCAGGAACCAATGGCAGTATTGTGCAGGCAGTGTGGATAAAAGGTTTTAAGGAATGGAATGAGAGGGCAGTATGGAGCAATGGAAGGAACTGTTAGCGGATGTAGATGATGATTACCTGATTGGTATCAGTAATAAAGGAATTCTCAAGAGGGCTTATAAGGACAAGGAAGAGATTGCCGCGGTGGTCGATGGTATGGGAGAGGAAGCTTCCGTGAAGGTGGGGGAAGAGACAGTATCAGTGCGGTTCCCGTTGGGCGAGAGCAAGTGCACTTGTCCGTCCAGAAGTATTTGCCGACATGTAGTACAGGCAATTTTGGTTTTGAAGGAAAGCTGTTGTAAGGATGATTCTGCAGGAAATGCGGGCGATAATGCCGGCGCAGGAAGCAATGCCACAGGAAATGCCGCGGCAGGAAGTGATATGACAGGAAACGCTGCGGCAGAAAGTGCTGCGGCAGGGAACAATGGGACAGAAGGCGGAACGGCAGTTCAGGGGACTGTGGGGCAAAGCGGAGCTGCGCAGAATGCCCTGGGGCAGGACGTTGCAGGAGCAAATGCTTCCGCACAAAATGCCGGTGCCCAGAGCTGTGGAACGGGCACTGCAGGACAAAATATGGCAATTCCGGGAAACGCAGGGCAAGCCTCCGGGACATCGGGAGCAGCCGGGCAGGATAATGCAATACAGGGGGCGGGCAGTTCTAAGGGAGCGGGGACGAAGGTGTGTCGGGAGATAGAACAATATCCCCTTGCGCAAATTAAGAAGGTGCTGGGAAACCGTCAGCTTCAGGTTCTTCATAACCAGTATTTATCCGGAGTAAAACCCAGGATACAATATTCATCCATTGTCACAGTGCAGCTTCCGGAACAGGGAATGGTGGTAAAGTTATTGTCTCCTCTGGAATATTCCTCCTGTACCTGCCATAAGAAAGAAATGTGCATTCATAAGGCGTCGGCCATACTTTGGTGTCAGTTGGATGCCGGTGTGGTGAAAACGGAAGACCTTGCGCTGGAAGCGGCAGATACTCCTGCGTTCCAGATGGATAAGGCAAAAGAAGCGGTGGGACAGATGAAGGCATTTCTGGAAGAGCTTCTCTGTACCGGATTGTCGCGGACTTCTTCTGATGTACTGGATTATCTGGAACGGCTTGCCATTATCAGTCATAATGGAGGGCTTGCGAAGTTTGAAGGATATTTTCGGGCCCTTTCCGATTCTTACGACTGGTATTTTCGAAGAAATGCGCAATTCCGAACAGAGAATCTGATGGAGCAGATAACAAGGCTTTACAAGCGTGTAGGGCTATTGGAGAAGGCGGTGCAGTCAGGAGACAACAAAGAGGTGTTAAAGCATGCCGGCGAGTTTCGGGCGGATTACATCCCGGTGGGAAATCTGGATTTAATTGGCATTACCATGGAGCAATTCAGGACGCAGACAGGTTATGAGGGAGAAACGATTTATTTCCTGGAAGAGAATACCAAACAATGGTACACGTACACCAATGCAAGACCTACATTTTATGAGACAGGACGAAACCGGAAATATATGGAGAAGAGCCAGGCGCCCTGGGGATTGAATATTGCCATTGAGGATTTGGCAAAGGTCAGGATACATTTGACAGGGGCAAAGTGTGATGCAAGAAGGCGTCTTTCCTCCAGTCAGGAGACCAAAGGAGAGATTCGGGGTGAACAGGGGCTTGAGAGAGCCGATATTGAGAGTTGGTACTATGATGATTTTGAGAAGCTGTTTCGGGAGCGAATCGATCCGCCAAGGAAAGAATGGCTCTATGGACAGGATGAACAGCAAAAGGGTGTGGAGCTTGTATTTGTGCAGCCGACATTCTGTGTGAAGGCGGAATTCTCCCAGACAGGACAGCGGTTGTCCATGCCTCTCTATGATATGTCAGGCAGTGAGATTATCATTGAACTGGCATATTCCAAAGAAGAGGCTGCTTCTATCAGATATTTGGAGAGAATTTCCGAGAGAGAGCCTTCCTGCTTCCTGGGAAAAATTTACCTGCGGGACGGACGAATCAGAATGTATCCTGTTATGGTGTGCAAGAAATTCAAGGACTGAAGTGAAGGATGATAATCTGGATAGCCTGTATCTATTAGGCATGGGAAGAAATTCGCAAAGTGAGAGGCGGAGGATGAGCGCGAATGGATGAGTATCGTTCAAAATATGAGGCAATAGAAGAGATATTGGATGAGATTTTGAAGCTGCTGGAGGATTTGTATCAAAGCGGTTTTGATACAGTGCATGACAGTACTCTGAAAGATTTAACGAAAGCGGGGGAGTTGACAGAGCAGTATGGGATGAAATATCTGTCAGAGCTGCTTGGGCGGCTTGTGCATGAGATTGCGGCAGGGCGGCACCGGACAGAAGAACTGCATGCTACGGAAAAAAAGACGTTGGTGGCAGAGCTTTATACCAGTTTGAATGAGTATCTGTATCTGAGCAGGCAGAAGGCTGTATATGACAGGGGAATGTATTATTATACAGAAGTGGAATGTCAGGATGAGCCGGATGATGAGTGAATATGAGCCGATGGAGTTTGCACGCCATCGGCAGCAAAGATAATGATAAGACACAGAAATAGCCGCCCTTCCGCCCAAGTCGGCTGAGGAAACAGAGATAATAAGAAGCTGCATATAGCAATCGTTTTTATAGAGGAAAACGGAAAGGAACACAGTTATAGCAGTGATGTGTACAAAACCATGGAAATAAAACGGATTTCAATTTATAATGAATTCAAGTGTATTGCAGAAGACTGTCCGGCTAATTGCTGCAGCAACAGTTGGAAAGTTCCCATTGACCACGAAACATATACAAAATACCGCAAAGAAAAAGGGCTTCTGGGCCTGCGGCTTCGCTGCGCCACTGTAAGAAGACGGGGTATCATTACTTTCAGGACCACCTTCAGGGGTTGCCCGTTCTGGGGAACAGACCACCTATGCGGCATGCAGAAAAAATACGGTGCGTCATATATGCCTGTGATATGCACGCAGTTTCCAAGGCAGCTTTATCATCTGGATTTTTTCTGTGAAGAGACACTCTATCTGGCATGTCCTGAAGCTGCAAGGCTTTTTCTGGCTGCTGTCGACGAAGACAGACCCTTTACATTTACAGTGACGGAGGGAAGTGTCGGCTATAAGGTCAACACCACCAATGACGATAAGGAATTTTTGGAGGCGCTGTTGAGGGCAAGAGACGAGCTGATTATGATGCTGAAAGGCGGCGTCTTTTTTGACAGTATGGCAATATTAGATTACGGACAGGATGCGCAGAACGCCTGTCTTGGCGGACTGCCGCTCCCCAGTCCGCAGGATTATGAATCCCGGGAACGGTATGAGTTCACCTGCGAAAAAATAGACAATATGCTTTTTCATGGTTTTTATCACTCAAAACTCCGGACGATATCACCCTTTTTATACAAACTCTGCCGAAAATATATCCGAAAATTCGGCAGCCAGGGCAGAAGGAATCCCGATGCTGCCAACCGAAAACTTGCTGCCCTGAGAAAAAGCCTTTATGAGAAACTACCAGATTTAGATAAGCTTCTGAATCGGTATTATGAATATTATCTTTTGACCGACTTCCTTGATATCTATGAGGATTATTCCTTTTCAAAGCATCTGCGCTTCGGTATGGCCAAAGCGAATCTGCTATGGGTCATGATTGCTCTGTATGCCGAAGATAAAGAGATGATTGATCGTCTGGAAATTGCCACAATTATGGCTGTGTATGAACGGAGAGCGCCGCAGATCAAATACGTGATCTAATTCCAATTGACTGAACTTTGCTGCCTGCTATGGCACAGCTGATGGCATGGCAGAGAAAGGGGCACTTATGAAAAAGAGGTTTTATGTATGCTATGTATTGGCACTCCTGCTGTGCTTTGTCTTTTTGGCAGGCTGCGGCAAGGATGAGGGGGAAAGCAGGGAGGACAAAGACAGGACAGAAGCGGAAGCACCACAGGAGGGGGTGATGGAATATCAGGATATCCGGTCTGATTCCAAAGAGGCTTTCAACATGGATGGCATTTTGGGTAGGATGCTCGGCATGCAGTTTTATCAAGGAGAGCCTGCCATGATCTGGGCGATTCGTAATAACGGGTTGGCGGACATCTACCTGTACAGAGAGGACGGTAGCCGGGAGATGCTGTTGGAGGGGATGCCGGAGGACTATTATTTCGCCAATTGGTTTTTGGACATAGAAGGGGGATTCTACCGTTGGAACAACGTTGACAGCCTAGTAAAGATGGACAAGGATGGAAAGGAACTGTACAAGGTGCCGCTGGAGGACATAGGTACGAATATGATTGAGGACCTGCGCCAACTTGCGGACGGCAGGCTGCTTATCACTTATTTGGCACAGGGAGGCGGCAGTTCCTACGTGCTGTCGGAGGTGAATCCTGATACAGGGGAAGTATCCAGGGTAAGCACAGCCAGGCTGGATGGTACTGGGCGTGTGGCGGCAGGGGAGGACGGCCTGTTGTACCTGGATGCCAGCGGCGTCTCGGTAATTGACATGGAAAATGGCAGCAAAGAACGGCTTCTGTCCTTTACCGGTACTTCCTACCAGCTGAAAGAGAACTATCAGAACTCCATAGAAGATTTTCGAGTGTTGGAGGACGGCGGTGTAGAACTTTTGCGATATAGGTGGGGAGAGGACGGCGAAAAGGCATATCTTTCCGAGGTGCTGCAGCTGTCGGAAGAGACTACGCAGAAGGTGGTCCTGTCCATGAGGTGCTGGAATGTGACCGGACATACATTTGGAATATATGCGTGGTTGAAGAACCAGTTGGATCGATTCAACCGGCAGAGTGACAGTTATGTGGTGGTGTTGGACGAGTGCCCGGATGGAACGGAGCTGGAAGATTTCTCCAGGCGGACCAGCATTGAGATGACGGCAGGCAAAGGGCCGGATCTGCTATTTGGGGATGTGTTGGGCGACTATGCTTATGGGGCGATTCAGAAAGGTTTATTGGCGGATCTGGCGCCTTATATGGAAGCATCCGGAATAAAGGAAGAAGATTATTTTCCATTGGCTTTTGGAGGATGGAGGGAAGGCGATGGGGTATACAGCGTAAGTCTGAGTGTAGAGTTGGACCTCTGGCGGATACGGAAGGGGGTGCTGGAAGGAGGCAGCGTGCCTGACGGAGAAGCACTGGCAGATGCCCTGCTGGCCTGGCCGGAGGATGCAGTGCTGAGTGACATGTTTGATTCAGGGAAGGCTCTCCGCTATCTGCTGGAGGGTTCAGAGGATTTCTGGGGGATGTTGGACTGGGAGGCCGGAACCTGTGACTTTAGCGGTGCTTCTTTTGCTAAAATGCTGGAGGCGGCAAAACGGTACGGGAGCGATGGTTTGACGGAGAAACCGGAAATGATAGAACCCAGGTCGTGTGACATACTGACCTTTGACACCGCCGAAGACCAGGAGGCGGAAGGAATGGAGACGGCAGGAGTGCTGTTTGATGACGGGTTCCATCCGGCAATGTGGAATCATGTGTACCACAGGATGATGGCGATCAATGCAAATTCTTCTCATGTGGAGGGGGCATGGGAGTTTATCAGTTTCCTTCTTGGGGAAGAGGTACAGAGAACGTTTCAGGGTGGTCCCAACGATTCAGGTTATGGGATACCGGTACACAGAGGGGCATTTGAAGAATATGTTAAGAAACAGATAGCTTTTGATACCAGTTTGAAATTGGTACGTTCCAGTTATATAAGATATGTGGAAGAATCAGGGGAGTTTATTGAAAAGTATCCCAGGAGCTATAAGAGCCTTACGGATGAAAAGGTGGCAGAGTACAGGGCAATGCTGGAGGACGCCAGACCCCTGCCCATCCGGACAGTACCGCTGCTGGACATCATTGCTGAGGAGGCGGAATACTATTTTAACGGAACGAAAAATATAGAGGAAGTCAGCGCGGTGATACAGAACAGGGTGCAGTTGTACATGGATGAGAACAGGTGAAGTATCAAAATATATAGGCATTTGATTGTTGGCGCTGCGGAAGGGACAGGGAGGTGTAAGCATGAAGACATTATATGTAGCGGATTTGGATGGCACATTGCTTCGCAGTGATGAAACCATATCCTCTTATACAAACCAAATCATTAATAAGCTGACTGCGGAGGGAATGATATTTTCTTATGCTACGGCCAGGTCTTTTGTGACATCGAAAAAGGTGACAAAGGGACTGGATGCCAGGATTCCATTGATTGTGTATAACGGAGCGTTTGTCATTGATAATGTGACGGAAGAAATATTGATTGCCAACTATTTTGAAGATAAAGTCAAAGAGGTGTTTGAGGATTTATTCCGACATCAAATCTATCCAATCGTTTATTCACATAGAGGGGAAGGGGAGAAATTTTCATTTATCAGAGAGATGTGCACACCGGGCATGATAGATTTCCTGAATACCAGGAAAGGGGATATCAGAACCAATCCGGTGATGACAACAAAGGAATTGATCAGAGGGGATTGTTTCTATATTACCTGTATTGACGCACCGGAGAAATTGGAACCCTTATATGAAAAATATAAAGAAGAATTTCACTGTGTCTATCAGAAGGAGATGTATACTAAGGCGCAATGGCTGGAAATCATGCCGGCGGCCGCATCCAAGGCAAATGCCATCAGGCAGTTGAAAGTATTGTTGGGATGCGAGAAAGTTGTGGCATTTGGAGACGGCAAAAATGACATAGATATGTTTGAAATCGCAGACGAGGGATACGCGGTGGAGAATGCGGTGGATGAGCTGAAAGCCATGGCAACGGCAGTGATTGGCAGCAATAATGAGGATGGTGTTGCCAGGTGGATGGAGCAGTATATGGATGGAAAATGAAAACAGTTCTGCAATTCAGGAAGGAAATATAGTGTGGATTACAGGAACTCTGCTCAATTCCCGGTTTTCATGTATGGCGTAGCGGTCTGCTGCATGAAAACCGGGGTAACAGCAAACTTATTTTGTCGGAGGCTTCCAGGGTGGGGGCGATAATAGTGTTGTCCGGCCGATATCCGGCAGTACATCATAAATGCAGCAGCCCATTATTTTTTCAAAGTTTTCCTTTATCTCAAATGTTTTGTTCCATCCTGCCACATAGCTTCCCATGATTCCATAACGTCTGGTCACATCTACAAATCTTTTTTCCAAAATGACAAATCCATAATCGGTTGCCAACGAATCGCACAATTGAATCAATCTGTCATAATCATCCGCAGTACAATTCATAATATAATTTTTTATTTCAATCTGTTCTTTTTGAGAGGGTTCATAGTCAAAGGCTTCCTGCATAAGCACATAAGAATGGGTCATACAAATTTTAGCCGCTTCTTCCCAACCTTTTTCCATACAATATAAATAACCTTCATATACATGTTTGGGAATATTGACGATGCCAACCCGTCTGCCAATGTCATGCAGAATTCCTAAAATGTATGCTTTGTTTTCATCCAATGTAGGGATGAAATGGGCAATATTCCTTGCCGCTATGCCAACATTCAGAGAATGTTTGACCCAAGGCCCCGGATTGTGTTCTTCAGCCAGTTCCAACTCTTTTTCAGCTTCTTCTTTGGTCGGCAGCATTTTCTCACTCCTTTTCTTGTTTTTTTGTTGCAACAATATTATGGTACAATGTTGACACAGAAGGGCAATGTGTCAACTTCTGATTCCAAGTGCGCTGAAGCGCACGAGATTATGGTACAATAAATACATGTGCATTTTGATTAAATAATTCTTAAGTTATTTTAAAATATTGGTATCGTTTGTATGAACAGATATTTTCCTGTAAGAAACATATGTAAACAGATGTGATATTATTTGCCAATTGGCATTCATAATGTTATAATGTATTTACAATTATTTTCGGAGGTGCCGGAAAGTTTCAAAGTCCCCCCCTATCCGGCCGCGTTACTATGTATGAAAGTCTGGGGCTATTGCGAAGCATACACACAGAAGCGCAAGAGAAGCGGGTTTTGTGTATAGTACGTAACAGTATATAATAGTACATAACATAAATTTAAATCAGGAGGAGCAAAATATGCACTACAGGAGACTGGGAAAAACGGAAGTAATGGTAAGTGAGATAGGGTTCGGTGCCGAATGGCTGGAGCGGATGGATTTGGAGGGTGTAAGAGCCATCATAAAAGCCTGTGAGGAACAGGGGATTAATATTTTGGATTGCTGGATGTCCGAACCGAATGTGAGATCGGCAATTGGAGCTTGTATCAGGGACACCAGGGAAAAATGGTATATTCAGGGACATATCGGTTCTACATGGCAGGATGGACAATATGTGCGTAGCCGTGAAATCCCGAAAGTGAAAGCGGCATTTGAAGATCTGCTTGCCCGGCTGGGGACGGATTACATAGACTTTGGAATGATTCATTATGTGGATTCTGAGAAGGAATGGGAGGAAATCGTCAAAGGTCCTTTTCTGGAATATGTTCATGAACTAAAGGAGAAGGGCATCATCAAACATATTGGGCTCAGCTCTCATAATCCCAAAGTGGCGAAGCTGGCTGTGTTGTCAGGTGAAATAGAAATGATGCTGTTTTCTATCAATCCGGCCTTTGACCTGATGCCGCCAACGGAGAATATTGACGATTATTTTGCAGAGCAATACGATACTTCTCTTGCGGGAATGGACCCGGAAAGGGCGGAACTTTACAGATTATGTGAACAATATGATGTTGGAATCACGGTGATGAAGGGGTTTGCAGGAGGGCGTCTGTTTCATGAAAAAACCTCTCCCTTTGGCGTGGCGCTGACACCTGTCCAATGTATCCATTATGTGCTGACAAGACCTGGTGTGGCCAGTATTATGGCAGGCTACTCAGAACCGGGGCATGTGTTGGAAGCGGTGGGATATGAGAATGCCCAAGAACAGCAGAAGGACTATGCCAGCGTATTGGCATCCGCGCCTCATCACGCTTACAGCAAGAAATGTATGTACTGCAATCATTGCAAACCATGTCCGGCAGGCATAGATATTGCTATGGTCAATAAGCTGTATGATTTGGCGAAAATGCAGGAGACGGTGCCATCTTCGGTGAGAGCGCATTATATGGCATTGGAGAAAAATGCCACTGACTGTATTGCCTGCGGCGGCTGTGAAACAAGATGTCCGTTTGGCGTGGAAATTGTGGAGAGGATGCAGAAGACCAGGGAACTATTTCAGGAAAATATGTAATTTTGGAGAGGGAAGTATAATGATAAGTCCAAAAGATTCTTATGCCACGAAAATTGTGGAGAAATTAGAGAAGGGGAATGTATTCTCATCGGAGGAGATATCCATGATAGAGGATTATCTCTGTGGGGATGCCGGAGATGAGGTGCTGGAGAAGATAGGCTATCATGATCTGTCCAAGACAGAAGAGCCGTTGGCAATCAATAATATCTATACAAATATGCTGGAAAAAGGAAGGATTGATGAGGCGAAGAGATTGGAAGATCTTCTCTTTGCCATTGGTGAGGTCAGTGCCTATAAGATGTTTTCTTTGTTGATATATCGAACAAAAGAGCATCATATTATGCTGGAACCGGCGAAAAAGGCGGCATATTATGCTGCCCTCATGAGCGGCAGCATTAATTGGCTTAAGCCGCATCATTTTAAGAAAGTGATTGCATGTGCGGAGAAGAAGCCGGAGCATCTGAAGAAGGCCATGGAGTATCGGACAGGGGCATTATCCAAAGATATCCGTATCTCCTATCATCTTATCTTGCTGACAGCATATTTTTTCCTTAAATATCCCAATACAGAAGAGGGGGTGGAGCTTGCGGAAGAGGACATCCCATTGATGGAGCGGTATGAGGAGCTGGTAATAAGGGAAATACCGAGTATTTATTCTGCACAAAGCAGCCTTTCCAGACAGGATTTGGAGGAAATTATGGCTGCGGCAAGTGAAAACAGAGTGAACGAACGAATTCTGAAACTGGCGGGAGGCAGTACTGGTATAGACAGGTTTTATCACTATCTTCTTGTAGGAACTGCCTTTGTAAACCATGCTCTGTCCTTAAAACTGAAGAATGTGGTGTCCATATGCCTTGCAGCAGATGGGGAGAGCGCATTGAATTATATAGACGAAATGGATCTTAGATGGGATCTGAGCAGATTGGCAAACTGCTTTGACGAAGTATTCCATATGGAAAGCAGGAAATTTATTCAATGGGCGGCCCAATATAATAAAAAGCCAATTTTGGTGAAGCAATTTGGCATTCACCAGGAAGCGTTTCTGGAATGTATGGATGCTGCTGAGTATGATGTCTATCAGTTAATGGCAGACATAGTGAAGAAAAAGGCTCCTGATTTGTTTCAGAAGAGAGCGGCGGGAGGAATTGGCAGGGAGCAGTCCAAACTGATTGACGTGTTTGTTCAGAGCGCCAATAATAATCGGGCAGCATCGGCAATGGAGGACATCAGGAAATATTTAAGCGGAGAAGGGGGGATTGAGCATGTATATGCCTGCAAGGATATATTGATAGGCGATTATCAATGGTCCATGAAGGTTCGTAATGCTCTGGAAAATTATCAGGTGCGTTATGGTTACGATGCTCTGCATAAGCGTTGTGACACATTGCTCTTAGCTGCTCATGGATTCTCTCTTTACCGCGATATCCTCGATCATCATAAGCGAAAGGTGAATAAAGCGGAGGCAGAAAGAATATTTGCGGAGGCGGATTCGGAAGGGCTGAACTTGGCGAGTCAGTTGGATGGGTATGCCTATATAGCAGAATACACTTATGAGATGACCTGGACGAAAGAGTTTGAAGATACGGCAAGGAAAATATTCAGAAATTACCTTGAAACAAGGCCGGAGGAAATGTCGTCTGCATTTAAAGCGTCAGGAAGTATAGGCAGGAGTTTCGGCTTAAGCGTTATGGCAGAACTTGCGGAGGAGAATAAGGAAAATATTTTGAGCTTTTCACAGGATTCAGCCAAATCGGTCAGGGAGAGATTGTTGGATATTCTATATGTGCAGAAAGGCTGGAAAGAGGATATTATCCGCCTGCTTTCCGCAAAGAAGGCAGCAGAAAGAGAGATCGCCATTCGTGTGCTGATCAAATGGAGAGAGGAGGCTGCGCAGGCAGAAGGTACAGCACAAACCAAAGACAGAGCACAAACGGAAACCACAATGTCTTTGGAAGAGTGTACCGGAATTTTGCGGCAGGCTTTGGAAGCGGAAAAAAATGCGAAAGTCAGGGCGGTTCTGGAAGGTGTGCTGTACATGAGTGTGGAGGCGACGGAAGGCGGCAAAGTTGTCACTCTGGATGAAATGGTCAAGGAGCTTCACAAGGGCAATAAGAAACGTTCTCTTGCATGGGCTTATGAGACGCCGTTCTCCAAAGTACATAAAAAGGATGGTACAGAGGCAGATGAAGCGTATCTGCAGGCAATTTTCCTCTGTTACTGTGCTATGTCACCCTGCGGTGTCAACCAGAGTGCGGCGGCTCTGGCGAAGGAATTGGATGAGAGGGAATTTGCGGTTTATGTGAATGAATTGTTTGACAAATGGATGGAAGCAGGGGCGGAATCCAAGAAGCGCTGGGTGCTCTATGCGTCGGCAATCCATGGCGGTGACGATATTGTGAAGAAGCTTCACCACCAGATTCAGGAATGGCCCCAGGAGGCCAGGGGCGCCATTGCGTCGGAAGCAGTGCAGGCCCTTGCCCTAAGCCCGAAGCCCCAGGGACTTCTCATTGTAGACGGTATATCCAGGAAATTCAAATTTAAACAGGTGAAGGCAGGGGCAGTAAAGGCATTGGAGTTCGCGGCTTCCCAGTTGGGAATCACTACAGAGGAACTGGCGGACAGGATTGTGCCTAACCTGGGATTTGACGAGAACATGCAGCGCATTTTCGACTATGGAGAGCGCAAATTTACCGTGACCATTACCCCGGCCCTTGAGATAGAGGTATTTGACGCGAGTGGTAAGAAATTGAAGAACCTGCCCGCTCCTGGCAAGAAGGATGACGAGGTGAAGGCAGCGGCGGCTTATGAAGAGTTCAAGCAGATGAAGAAGCAGATGAAGACAACAATATCCAGCCAGAAAATGCGTCTGGAAATGGCACTGTCCACGGAGCGTCAGTGGAGTGTGCAGTCTTGGAAGGATCTGTTTGTGAAGAATCCGATTATGCACCAGTTTGCCATCGGTCTTATCTGGGGTGTGTATGAGGATAGAAAACTGGTGTCCAGTTTCCGGTACATGGAGGATGGTTCCTTTAATACAGAGGATGAAGAAGAATTTATCCTGCCGGAGGATGGGCAGGATGCGCAGTCCGCAGGCCAAGGACAATCTATTGGCCGAGGACAATCTATTGGCCTTGTGCACCCAATCGAGTTATCCAAGGAGTCCCTGCAGACATGGAAGGAACAACTGGAAGACTATGAAATTGTTCAGTCCATTGAGCAGCTTGACAGGCAGATATATTACAGAACGGAGGAGGAAGGAAATCAGAAAGAACTTGAGCGGTTCGGCGGTGTGATTGTCAATGATTTATCCTTAGGCGGAAAACTGACAACCCAGGGCTGGTATCGCGGTGATGTTGAAGATGGAGGCGGCTTCTATAACTACTACAGGGAGGACAAGGAACTTGATTTGGGCGCCGTACTTTATTTCTCAGGCACTTATGTAGGCGGACTAAATGAGGACGTGACGGTATACGAGATCAGATTTTTCAGGTCCGGCAACCTGTCCACATGGAGCTATGACAAGGAGGTCGAGGTCAAGTCCTGCTTATTATCAGAAGTGCCGGAGCGGTATTTCAGTGAAATCGTTCTGCAGGTGGCCAAAGCAACTGCTGCCAGCAAGGAAAAGAATGCAAACTGGAAGAAAAGAAGATAAAGAGAAGCAATGATAGGGGACAGATTACATTGCGTATGGATGATGAAGTGAAAAAGATGCAGTGATAATGACAATGAAAAAGAGAGAAATAAGCCAATCTGGTTTATTGTGTATTGGAGAAAATATTATATTTGGGGAGGAACAGTAAAATGATAAATCCAAAAGATTCTTATGTCGCGAAAGTCGTGGAGCAATTAGAGAAGGAGAAATTATTCTCATCAGAGGAGTTATCTCTGATAGAGGATTATCTCTGTGGGGATGCGGGAGAGGAAGTGTTGGCAAAGATCGGTTATCATGATCTGTCCAATGTGGCGGAACCGCAGTCCATCAATAATCTCTATGCGTATTTGCTGGAAAAAGGAAGAAATGATGAAGCCAAGAGGTTGGAAGAGCTTTTGTTTGGCATCGGTGAGGCCAGCTGTTATAAGATGTTATCGCTGTTGGCATTCAATCCACAGCGTCCGCAGGATAAACGGTTCTCATTGGAACCAGCGAAAATGGTGGCAATCCATGCTTCTCTTTTGGGAGGAAATCAATATCGCTTAAAAAAGCAGGAGTTTGAGAATCTGATAGCCAATGCGGAGAATCAGCCAGAGTGTCTGAAGAAAGCCATGGAATATCGGACGGGAACTTCACCCAATGGTATTCTTGTCCTGATGACAACGTATTTTTATACCAAATATCCGACAGTGAAGGAAGGAATGAAACTGGAGGGTGAAGATGCCGCACTGATGAAGCGGTATGAAAATCTGGTGGTGGAGAGTATTCCGCAAATCTATGCAGGTAAACTGTCAGCACAGGATGCGAAGGAGATTATGGCTGCTGTGACGGAAGACAGGGTGGACGAGCATATCTTAAGCCTGGCAGACGGTCATGGGAACATAAGCAATCTTATGTTGGTTATCCTTGGGGGGACTGCGTTTGTGAATCATGGGTTGTCATCCATACTGAGGAATGTGGTTGCCGTATGTCTTGCCGCCAATGTGGGGACTACGTTGTGTGACATAGAAGCAATGGATCTCAGAAGAGACTTGATGGGGGATGTGGGAGGCAGCTTTGATCAGGTCTTCCATATGTGCAGCAAGGATTACATTCAATGGGCGGCCAGAAACCGTAAAATGAAGATATTGGAGAAACAGTTTGTCAGAAATCAGGATGTGTTTCTGGAATATATGGATGCCGCAGATTATTCCACTTACAATATGATGGCGCCCATAGTAAAAAAGGCAGCGCCAGAGTTATTCAAAAAGAGGATGAGTGGAGAGGGCGCTAAGCAGCAGTCCAAGCTGATTGATGCTTTTGTACGGAGCGCAAGCGCTCAACTGAAGCCGGCAGCGGATGATATCAGGAAATATTTAAGTGAAGGTGGTATTGAACATGTATACGCCTGCAAAGATATACTGAAGAACTGCTATTACTGGGCAAGCAATGCTAATGGGTTGCTGAAAACATACCAGATGAATTATGGCTATGACGCTCTAAGTGATCGGTGTGATACATTGATGTTGGCCAGCAACGGGTATTCTCTTTATCGCGATTTTATAGATAAGGATAGCAAGGTGGACAAAGCGCAGGTGAAGAGAGTATTTGCAGCGGCGGATGCGGAAGGATTGAACTTGGTAACGCAGTTAGAGGGGTGTGTCTACATTTTGGACTCCGGTTATAATGAGACATGGACGAAGGCGTTTAAAAATGCGGCGATGGAAGTATTCAGGAACTATCTTGCGAAGAAGCGGGAGGAAACGCTGTCCGCATTTAAAGAAGCAGGAAGCGTGGGCAGGAGTTTCGGGCTGAGTATTATGGCGGAGCATGCGGAGGAGAATAAGGAAACCATATTAAGCTTCACACAGGATTCGGCCAAATCGGTGAAGGAAACCTTATTGGGGATTCTGTATGAACAGAAGGACTGGGAAGAAGATATTGTGGCGTTGCTATCCTCGAAAAAGGCGGGAGAGAGAGATACGGCCATACGGGTGTTGGCAAAATGGAGAGATGAGGCACAGGCGGAAGCTGCCAAGGGAAAAGCGGCTTCGAACCAGAGCGGAACGGTTTCAGACCAAGGCGGGGCGGTTTCGGATAAAGGAAAAGCGGTTTTGGCGGAAAAATATACACAGATTTTGTCCAAGGCACTGGAAGCGGAAAAGAATGCCAAAGTCAGGGCGGTTCTGGAAGGTGTGCTGCACATGAGTGTGGAGGCGACGGAAGGCGGCAAGGTTGTCACTCTGGATGAAATGGTCAAGGAGCTTCACAAGGGCAATAAGAAACGTTCTCTTGCATGGGCTTATGAGACGCCGTTCTCCAAAGTACATAAAAAGGATGGTACAGAGGCAGATGAAGCGTATCTGCAGGCAATTTTCCTCTGTTACTGTGCTATGTCACCCTGCGGTGTCAACCAGAGTGCGGCGGCTCTGGCGAAGGAATTGGATGAGAGGGAATTTGCGGTTTATGTGAATGAATTGTTTGACAAATGGATGGAAGCAGGGGCGGAATCCAAGAAGCGCTGGGTGCTCTATGCGTCGGCAATCCATGGCGGTGACGATATTGTGAAGAAGCTTCACCACCAGATTCAGGAATGGCCCCAGGAGGCCAGGGGCGCCATTGCGTCGGAAGCAGTGCAGGCCCTTGCCCTAAGCCCGAAGCCCCAGGGACTTCTCATTGTAGACGGTATATCCAGGAAATTCAAATTTAAACAGGTGAAGGCAGGGGCAGTAAAGGCATTGGAGTTCGCGGCTTCCCAGTTGGGAATCACTACAGAGGAACTGGCGGACAGGATTGTGCCTAACCTGGGATTTGACGAGAACATGCAGCGCATTTTCGACTATGGAGAGCGCAAATTTACCGTGACCATTACCCCGGCCCTTGAGATAGAGGTATTTGACGCGAGTGGTAAGAAATTGAAGAACCTGCCCGCTCCTGGCAAGAAGGATGACGAGGTGAAGGCAGCGGCGGCTTATGAAGAGTTCAAGCAGATGAAGAAGCAGATGAAGACAACAATATCCAGCCAGAAAATGCGTCTGGAAATGGCACTGTCCACGGAGCGTCAGTGGAGTGTGCAGTCTTGGAAGGATCTGTTTGTGAAGAATCCGATTATGCACCAGTTTGCCATCGGTCTTATCTGGGGTGTGTATGAGGATAGAAAACTGGTGTCCAGTTTCCGGTACATGGAGGATGGTTCCTTTAATACAGAGGATGAAGAAGAATTTATCCTGCCGGAGGATGGGCAGGATGCGCAGTCCGCAGGCCAAGGACAATCTATTGGCCGAGGACAATCTATTGGCCTTGTGCACCCAATCGAGTTATCCAAGGAGTCCCTGCAGACATGGAAGGAACAACTGGAAGACTATGAAATTGTTCAGTCCATTGAGCAGCTTGACAGGCAGATATATTACAGAACGGAGGAGGAAGGAAATCAGAAAGAACTTGAGCGGTTCGGCGGTGTGATTGTCAATGATTTGTCCTTAAGCGGAAAACTGATGACCCAGGGCTGGTATCGCGGTGATGTTGAAGACGGTGGATGCGTCCACACTTATTTCAGAGAGGATAAGGAACTTGATTTGGGCGCCGTACTTTATTTCTCAGGCACTTATGTAGGCGGAATGAATGAAGATGTGACGGTATATGAGATCAGATTTTTCAAGTCAGGCAATCTGTCCACATGGAGCTATGACAGGGAGGTTGAGGCCAAATCCTGCTTGTTGTCAGAGGTGCCGGAACGGTATTTCAGTGAGATCGTACTGCAGGTGACCAAAGCAACTGCTGCCAGCAGGGAAAAGGATGCGAACTGGAAGAAAGGCAGATAATATGGATGGGGCTGTGGGAGGCGTTTTCGAGCGCTGCAGCCCCATTTTGATATAGCAATCAGATAAAAGGGATTCAGGGGTGAACCAGACAAATGGCAGAACAGGACAAAGCAGGGCAGAAAAGGACATGGTGGAGAAGGCAGAGTAGGATAGAGGAGAACAGAGAGAATATTTCATTTACTTGTGGAGGTATAGTAAAATGACAAGTCCGGAAAATCAGTATGTCATGAAAGCTGTAGAGCAATTGGAGAAGGAAAATTTATTTTCATCAAGTGAGCTATCACTTATGGAGGATTATCTTTGCGGAAATGTGGGGGATGAGGTGTTGAAGAAGTTCGGCTACCATGATCTGTCCAATATGGCAGAGCCGCAGGTAATCAGCGATCTTTATGAGAGTATGCTTGGAAAGGGAATGACTGACGAAACAAAGAGGTTGGAGAACCTTCTGTTTGCTATCGGTGAGGCTAGTGGCTATAAGATGTTTTCGCCCTTGGTGTATCGTCTCCATGGTCAGGAAATTTCACTGGAACCAGCGAAAAAGGCGGCACTCCATGCGGCGTTGATAGGAGATAGTCAGAATCGTATTGGAAAATCTTATTTTGGGAACCTGATTGCCGATGCACAGAATCAGCCGAAGCATCTGAAGAAAGCCATGGAATACCGGACGGGGGCATCGTCCAAAGGTATTCTTATCCTGCTGACAGCATATTTCTATGTCAAATACGCCACAGTGGAAAAAGGAATGGAGCTTGGCGGCGAGGATGCCGTACTGATGAAACAGTATGAGGATTTGGTCATAGGCAGTATTCCGCAAATCTATTCGGGGAAGCTTCCGGAAGAGGATGCGGACAAGATTATGGCTGCGGTGACGCAGGTCAGGCTGTCCAGGAATATCTTGGACTTGGCGGAAGGTCATGGGAATATAGACAGGTTTTTGGTGTGTATGCTTGGATGCACTGCGTTTGTGAATTATGGGTTGTCGTTAAAATTGAAAAATGTGGTATCTGTTTGCCTTGCCGCCAGCTGGGAAACTGCTTTGAACTGCATAGAAGGACTGGATCTCAGAGGGGATTTGATGGGGGATTTGGGCGGCAGCTTTGATGAGGAATTCCGTATATACAGTAAAAACTACATTCAGTGGGCGGCCAGAAACCGTAAAATGAAGATATTGGAGAAACAGTTTGTAAGAAATCAGAAGGTGTTTCTGGAATATATGAATGCCGCAGATGGTGCCACTTATAATATCATGGCGCCCATAGTGCAGAAGGCAGCTCCGGAATTATTGAAAAAGAGGGCGAATGGTGAGGGAATGAGACAACGGTCTAAATTGATCGATCTCGTTGCCCGGAGTGCAAACCGCGATCATTCGAAAGAGGCAGATGCTCATATCAGGAAGTATTTAAGCGGTGAAGGGGGCATTGAGCATGTATATGCCTGTATGGATAACCTGCGGGGACATTCTTACTGGGCATCGGGCAATGTTAGTCGGGCATTGGAAAGTTATCAGATGAGCTATGGCTGCGATGTCCTGATAGATCGCTGTAATACGTTAATGCTGGTCAGCAATGCGTATTCTATTTATCGAGATTTTATCAAAGATTCTCCGAAGGTGGATGAAGCGGAGGTAAAGAGAGTATTTGCCGCAGCGGATTCTGAGGGGCTGAACCTGATAAATCAGTTAGAGGGGTATGCGAATATTTATGCCAGTAGTAATAATAAGACATGGATGAAAGAGGTTGAAGATGCGGCGAGGGAAATATTCAGGGAGTATCTTGCGAAAAGGCGGGAGGAAATGCTGGCTGCATTTCAATCAGCGGGAAGCGTGGGCAGGAGCTTTGGCTTAAGCATTATGGCAGAGCATGCAGAGGAGAATAAGGAAATCATTTTAAGCTTCACCCAGGATTCAGCCAAATCGGTGAAGGAAGCCTTACTTGGTATTTTGTATGCACAGAAGAGCTGGGAGGAAGATATTGTGGTGCTGCTATCCTCAAAAAAGGCGGTGGAGAGGGATACAGCCATACGAGTATTGGCAAAATGGAAAGAGGAAGCACAGGCGGAAACTGCCAGGGGAGAAGCGGCTTTGGCAGAGAAATATACTCAGATACTATCCCGGGCGCTGGGAGCAGAAAAGAATGCCAAGGTCAGGGCACTTTTGGAAGGTGTGCTACACATGAGTGTGGAGTCGGCTGAGGGAGGCAGAATTGTCACACAGGATGAACTGGTCAGGGAGATTCACAAGGGCAATAAAAAACGTTCTCTTGCATGGGCCTATGAGACGCCTTTCCCTAAAGTGCATAAAAAAGACGGTACGGAGGCCAAAGAAGAGTATCTGCAGGCGATTTTCCTTTGTTACTGTGCCATGTCTCCCTGTGGCGTCAATCAGAGCGCGGCTTCTTTGGCAAAGGATTTGGATGAGAGGGAATTTGCGGTCTATGTGAATGAACTGTTTGACAAATGGATGGAAGCAGGAGCGGAGGCCAAGAAACGCTGGGTGCTCTATGCGTCGGCCATCCATGGCGGTGACGATATTGTGAAGAAGATTCACTACCAGATTCAGGAATGGCCCAAGGAGGCCAGGGGCGCCATTGCATCGGAAGCAGTGTTGGCTCTTACCTTAAGTCCCAACCCTCAGGGGCTCCTGATAGTGGATGGCATTTCGCGCAAATTCAAATTTAAGCAAATAAAAGCAGCAGCGGGAAGGGCTTTGGAATTAGCGGCTTCTCAGTTGGGAATCACCACAGAGGAACTGGCGGACAGGATTGTGCCGGACTTGGGATTTGATGAGAATATGCAGCGCATTTTCGATTATGGAGGGCGCAAATTTACCGTGACCATCACCACGGCCCTGGAGGTAGAAGTATTTGATGAGAATGGTAAGAAGCTGAAGAATATGCCTGCTCCCGGCAAGAAGGACGATGCGGTGAAGGCGGCCGCGGCCTATGAAGAATTCAAGCAGATGAAGAAGCAGATGAAGACCACGGTATCCGGTCAGAAAATGCGTCTGGAAATGGCGTTGTCTACAGAGCGTCAATGGAGCGTACAGGCGTGGAAGAATTTGTTTGTGAAGAATCCGATTATGCACCAGTTTGCCACTGGGCTCATCTGGGGCGTGTATGAGGACAGAAAGCTGGTAGCCAGTTTCCGATATATGGAGGATGGTTCCTTTAATACGGAGGACGAGGAAGAATTTATTTTGCCGGAAGATGGACAGGATGTGCAGTCCGCGGACCAGGAGCAGTCAGATGGTCAGGGGCAATTTGATGATGCTCCAAGCCAAGCTGACGACCAGAGCAGTTCCAATGGCCAAAGCAGCCCCGATCATCAAAGCAGCCCCGATCATCAAAGCAGCTCCAATGGCCAAGGTTGTTCTATTGGTCAAGGTTGTTCTATTGGCCTTGTGCACCCAATCGAGTTATCCCATGATGTTCTGCATGCCTGGAAAGAACAGATGGAAGACTACGAAATTGTTCAGCCCATTGAGCAGCTTGACAGACAGGTATACTACAGGACAGAAGAGGAAGGAAAGCAAAAAGAACTTGAGCGGTTCGGCGGTGTGATTGTCAATGATTTGTCCTTGGGAGGAAAGCTGACGGCCCAGGGCTGGTATCATGGCCCTGCGGAAGATGGGGGAGGCGTTTTCACTTATTACAGAGAGGATAAGGAACTTGATTTAGGTGTGGTACTTTATTTTTCAGGCAGTTTTGTAGGCGGAGCAAATGAAGATGTGACAGTCTACGAGATCAGATTTTTTAAGGCCGAGAACTTGTCCACATGGAGCTATGACAAGGAAGTTGAGGTCAAGTCCTGCTTATTGTCGGAGGTGCCGGAGCGGTATTTCAGTGAAATCGTGCTGCAGGTTGCCAAAGCAACGTCTGCCAGCAAGGAAAAGAATGCGAATTGGAAAAAGAGTCGATAATATAGGATGGGTGGCGACCAAAAGATGATGCAAGGAGCCAGTGTGTGATTTGATGTCAGCATGACAAATGATAATAATGCGGCGGGAAATAAACAGCAGGCAATTGCTTAAGGAAGGAGTCAGATATGGAGCCGATATTGATAGGAAGTCTTGATATTACAAGAGCCGGAAAAAATTGCAAAGTTTTATTGGGGGATATTAACTGCGACGGACGCATGGAATTGGTATGTGTACAGGCAAACGGAGGAATCGACGCGCGTTATGTTCCATACGAAGTGACTTGTGTGACAGCTTTTGCGCTGACAGGGGAACTGCTTTGGCAGACGGGGACACCAGTGGAAGAGCCGGGAGGTTTCGGAGCTGATTTTCCGGCACAAATTTTTGATATAGACGGGGATGGTAAACCGGAGGTTTTGGCAGTGATGAATCAGCAATTCCGTCTTCTGGACGGAAGCAATGGCAAGGTGAAGAAGGAGTATCCTTTGCCGGACAGTATGGCTCATGATTGTATTGTCATAGCGAATCTGACCGGAAATCCCACGCCCAGAGATGTGATATTGAAGAACCGTTATCATGATATGTGGGCAATGGATGAGCATTTTCATGTGCTTTGGGAGCATCACGGCAATATCGGGCATTTCCCGTTGGCTTATGATATCAATGGGGATGGCAGGGATGAAGTGATGGCGGGTTATGATCTGCTTTCTGCGGATGGAGAGGTAATGTGGTCCTGCAAGGATTTGGAGGATCATGCGGACTGCCTCTGGGTGGGAGATGTCAATGGGGACGGAAAACCGGAATTGTGTGTGGGCGGGAGTGTTACCTGCCTGTATGACGGAGATGGGAATGAGCTATGGCGCTATGATGGTTCTATTGAATCCCAGCATGTGGCGTTGGGTAAATTTCTGCCGGATGCCCCGGGACTTCAGGTGGCGGGGCTGGACAGAATCGTGAGAGGGGACGGGCATAAGGGACAGTGGAACGGCAGAGATGGCATGTTCCTGCTTGACTGCAATGGAAAAGAGGTCTGGAAAGAGGACAGGAAGACACCCGGATGGCTTACCATTGTGAATACTTACAGGAACTGGAATGGAGAAGGGCAGGATTATATTCTGGCTTATCGCAGGGGCGGTGGCGTGAAACCCACATTGTATAACGGGAAGATGGAAGCAGTTTTGACATTTCCTGAGGATGGATATGTGATCAGCGGTGATTTATTTGGAAGGAACTGTGAGGATGCAGTCATCTATGCGGACGGCAGGGCGTGGATATATTCCGGCCAGGTCTATGATTTATCCAGGGAACCTTCCGGAAAGGCGATTCCTCAGACAGGGAAGCTGTATCGTTCCACTTTGTATCCGGGAAGCGTATATGAGATGAATTAAAAATATGATTGGTCGGTTTTCACCATTTTTTGTAACAAAAGTGTTGACATTTCCTGAATTTGGGACTATACTTTGAATGTAAATGATGATTATAGTAAGAGTGGCTTGCAAGCCACTCTTACTTGTATGTTGGAGACCTTTTTGGGTGTCGACAGAACAGGAATCGGCAGGAAATATATCCGAAAATAAGATAACGGAATGATGCCGGCAGAACTGGAATAGGAGGCAGCGAATGTCCCGCAGGGAAGAGTACGAAGAGAAGACGGAGAGGCTATTGGAGCCTATTGCAGAAGCAAATGGTGTGTCCATTTATGATGTGGAATATGTAAAGGAGGGCAGCGGCTATTACCTGCGTGCCTATATTGATAAACCGGACGGTGTGAATATACAGGACTGTGAAAATGTCAGTCGGGCATTGTCCGATAGCCTGGACAGGGAAGATTTTATTCCTGATGCCTATACCCTGGAAGTCAGCAGTCCCGGTCTGGGACGTACTTTGAAAAAGGATAAACACCTGCAGGCAAGCATTGGACAGGAAGTGGAGATTAAACTTTTCAAACCCATAGACAAATGTAAGGATTTTTCAGGAATATTGGATGGTTTTGACATAGACAGCATTACCATTCTGGAGGGGAATACACACAGGACTTTTAAGCGTACAGATATTGCCGTGATTCGTCTGGCGCTTGACTTTTAAATGTTACTTTTTCTGATTGTTCCGCAAATAGAATTGCAGATTTATTATGTGGTGACGGACGGTAAACGGTAACTTTTAACTATCGATGACTTAACTTAGAACAGGCGCAGAGCCAAGAATGGAGGAAATGATGAACAAGGAATTGATGGAGGCACTTGATATTTTAGAAAGGGAGAAGGAAATCAGTAAGGAAACCTTATTTGAGGCCATTGAAAACTCACTGCTGACCGCATGCAAGAACCATTTCGGCAAGGCGGACAATGTGCATGTTGAAATTGACCGTGAAACCTGTGATTTCCTGGTATATGCGGAAAAAGAAGTTGTCCCCACTGCGGATGATGTGGAAGATAACTGTCTGCAGATTTCCCTGGAGGATGCAAGAGAGCTTTCCACCAAGGCACAGATAGGCGATATGCTCCATGTGGAGATCAAGTCCAAAGAATTCGGCCGTATTGCTACTCAGAATGCGAAAAATGTGATTCTGCAGAAGATCCGTGAGGAAGAGAGAAGCGTAATCTATAATCAGTATTTTGAAAAAGAAAAAGATGTCATAACAGGCGTTGTACAGCGTTATGTAGGGAAAAATATCAGCATTAATCTGGGCAAGGCGGATGCCATGCTGAATGAGACCGAACAGGTAAAAGGAGAGGTATTCAGACCTACGGAACGTATCAAAGTATACATTCTGGAAGTAAAGAATACACCCAAAGGTCCTCGTATCAATGTAAGCCGCACACATCCGGAGCTGGTGAAGCGATTGTTTGAATCCGAGGTGACGGAGATTAGGGATGGTACGGTGGAAATCAAGAGCATTGCCCGTGAAGCCGGCAGCCGAACCAAGATAGCAGTGTGGAGTAATAATCCCAATGTGGATGCGGTGGGTGCCTGTGTGGGAATGAACGGCGCCAGGGTAAATGCCATTGTGGAAGAATTGCGCGGTGAGAAGATAGATATTGTAAATTGGGATGAAAATCCCGGAAATCTGATCCAGAATGCTTTGTCTCCGGCGAAGATTGTCGCGGTATTTGCGGACCCGGATGAGAAGACGGCCAAGGTTGTAGTGCCTGATTATCAGTTATCTCTTGCGATTGGCAAGGAGGGGCAGAATGCAAGGCTGGCAGCCAGGCTGACCAATTACAAAATCGACATTAAATCGGAGACACAGGCCAAGGATGCCCCCGGTTTCCGTTATGAGGATTATCTGGAAGACGACTATGGCGATGACGAAGCGTATGAAGGTTATGATGAGCAGGGAGACGGCGAAACATACGAAAGC
>CAMWLE010000030.1 GCA_947175015.1 uncultured bacterium | reverse complement strand
TCCTTCAGCGCCTCCACCACATCGGTACGCATACCATTTACATTGGGAATATCGGAATTCTCTCCCACAAAGATACCTTCATAGATACATCTGCCCAGATGCTCCGAAAAATGTCCCTGCAATTCAGGATTTAAATGCCCCTTTTTCACCTTGGGATTTACATACAGCTTTGTCATATCTTATGACCAGTCCTTCCTGCCTCTGAAAGGCTTATTATTACAGTTTGTCCATTGGGAATTACACTGAACCATTGCGCATTTCCACCTATCAGTCTATGACTTAGCAGGAGAAATGTCAAGACATTATAACACTTACCACAAACGAAACCGCCGAATAAGCCACTTAGCCGCCTTATAAGAGAATGTCTCCAGCTCCTGGGCCGCATTTTTCAGCTCCTTACGGATTGCAATATGCTGCGGACAATGCTGCTCACATTTCCCGCACTGTATACATTGCGAGGCACTGGAGGCATTCTGGCGCATGGCAGTGCATTGCAGATACTCCATCCTGCCGGAAGATTTCTTCTCCGAATACATAGCGTTGTAACACCGAAATGTTCCCGGTATATCCACTCCCTTAGGACAGGGCATACAATATCCGCAGCCTGTACACCCCACCTTGATGCTCCGACGGATTTCCTCCTGAACCCTTGCCACCAAAGCCCTGTCCGAATCTGTCATACATCCCGGATATGCCTTGGATGCCGTAGCCAAATTCTGCTCCACCATCTCCACAGAATTCATTCCTGACAATACACAGGTTACCTCCGGCTGGTTATAAAGCCATTTAAAAGCCAAGTCCGCAGGTGCCCGCCCCTCCGGATCCTGGGCAAATAATTTCTTTGCGGATTCGGGCAGCAGATTCACCAGTCTTCCTCCACGGAGAGGCTCCATAATAATGACAGGAAGGCCCTTTTCGTTGGCATATTTAAGTCCTTCCACTCCCGCCTGGGAATATTCATCCATATAATTATACTGAATCTGGCAGAAATCCCATTCATAAGCATCCACTAACTGTCGGAACATATCCGTATTTCCATGATAAGAAAATCCGATATTGCGAATCTGTCCGGCGGCAAGCTTGGACGCTATCCACTGTTCCACGCCCAGCTTTTTCATTTTCTCCCAGGTGGCCGCATCTGTCAGCATATGCATCAGATAATAGTCAATATGATCCGTTTTCAGCCTCTTTAACTCTTCCTGAAACGTTTTTTCCGCTCCTTCCACGGATTTAATCAGATAATGGGGAAGTTTGGAGGCAATATAGACCTTATCCCGGCACTGGTTGCGGTGCAGGATTTCCCCTACGGCCGCCTCGCTGCCAGGATAAATATAAGCTGTGTCCAGATAATTGACACCGCCCTTTATGGCCGTCATGACTTCCTTCTCTGCCTTGTCTATGTCTATGGAAGTCCCTTTCCTTGTAAATCGCATGCAGCCATAGCCAAGCAGTGAAATGTCGTTTCCTTTTTTGTCTTTCCGATATTGCATTTTGTCCCTTTCTTGTTGTTTGCTCACCACAGATTTTACTATTTTCTAAAAAATCTACGAAAGCAAAATTTATAATACTCTTATCATAAGCCAAATGGGACAAAATGACCATACCCCAAATTATTTTTCCCAACATCCTCCTTCGCAGTTACTTTTCACGGCTAAAAGTAACCTTCCACAATCCTCTGTCCTGTGCGCTTATATTTTATACTGGAAAACCAGCATGTCATATGGTATAATGTCTTCATACCATGGTATAATAAGACCATATTCAAGGCCTGAAACGGCCGGACGAAACTAAAAATCGGAGGTAACATATGGCAGATGTACATAAGAAAGGCTTAAACGCCGAATTGGTATTGGACGACCTGGAGAACTGCTGCCGAAACGAATCTGTATGCGGCCAATGCCAGGGGGATGAATGCACCATAGGCTATGCAAAGCATTGTATCAGGAACTATCAAAAAACACCCAAGAAAGAAGTCCCAGACGGTACAGAGCATATCCCCACCATGGATTTCAAAGTGTTCGATGAGACGGAATTGGAAACCGCCATCGCCCATATTCTGAAAGAATGTAAGGATTGCAGAGAAGACCACACGGAAGACTGTATTATCAACGTCATCCGCAACTGCCTTGAGGTTGGCCTGTTTGGTGATGTTCATGCCTATGAAGGAAGCGCTCTGCAATACCTGATGTACCTGCGGGCGAATTTCCCCGAAAAATGTGAAAAAATTGCCGCTCTCTATAAGAACTGAGGTTCACTTTATAGATAGACTTTGTTTTCCTTTCATCAACCATAGTGTGTCTGACCAGTGTCCTGATAATGTAGTATCTTATCAGCCTTGCCCATGCTATTCTTCCCGTATTTCATACTCAAGTATGGAAATCGGAATTCAGTGAGCGGAAGCTATTACAAAGAGCAGCAGTAGAAATGATACTGTGCCAGACGCAGCAAATAGAGCAAGGAGTGAATTCACACAGAACACTGAACTTTTACAGTTGATAGAACTGTCAGGTAAAAAACGGTTCCGGCAAATTGACAAAACACTATATCAATGCTATAGTAAGAGAGATGTAAAGTATTTAAGCGAAAATTCAGCCAACGGCCATTTAATTGCTTTTGGCTTCAGATTGGAGGACCCCATGTAATCATATATCCGACAAACAAATAGACAAGAACCACGGACGCTGAAAAAAGATTACGAAAAAGGTTATCAGTGGACGGTGTTTTTTGTGTACCTGTTAAGTTGGGATATATTTTGATCAGCATGGGTTTTTTATTGTAATTTGGTATCAATTCTTTTGATATCAATTCTTAGAATGCTGTGAAAGATATTCCTTCACAGCGTTTTTTATTGGCATAACTCCAAAACCATATTTCACCAAAATGGACCGGATACAACACATGGTTCAGGTCATATGGCCCATATGCCAAAAAAACGCATGATCGAGAAAGGATCGTGAAGAATATATGGAACAAATTTATAAATATCCTCGTACCCGTCATCTGGAAGGCTCCAAAAAACAATCCGGTGATGAGGACTTAAAAAGCATTCGATTCTGCGAAATAGAAGGAAACTATCTGGTATTGGAAGAAAAAGTGGATGGCGCAAACTGCGGCATCAGTTTTGGCAGCGACGGAAAAATGTATCTGCAAAGCAGAGGGCATTTCCTCAACGGCGGCTATGGAGAGCGCCAGTTTGACTTATTTAAATTATGGGCCGGCTGTTTTGAAGCACAACTGCGTCAACTGTTAGGGAACCGCTATGTTATGTATGGCGAATGGCTGTATGCAAAACATACGGTTTTTTACGACTGTCTGCCCCATTATTTTATGGAATTTGACATTTTTGATAAAGAAGAGAAGAAATTTTATTCCACCAGAAAACGACAGGAGCTTCTGCAGGATTTTCCGTTTATCCACTCCGTTCGTGTATTGGAGCAGGGATATTATAACAGCACTGAAGAAATTGCCAGACACATCGGCCCCAGCCTTTTTATCTCTAAAACAGCGGAACAAAACTTTCTTGCACAATGTAAGAAAGGCGGTGTGGACGCAGAGCGGGCAGCCCGGCAAACGGATCTGTCAGGAACCATGGAGGGCATCTATATCAAAGTAGAAGAAGGAGATTATGTGACAGACCGCCTGAAATATGTTCGTGCTTCCTTCTTGAATACCATACTTGATTCGGAAAGCCACTGGGCAAGCCGCCCGATTGTCGCTAACCGCCTGGCAGATGGCACTGACCTCTTCGCCATGCCGGAAGGGGGTGTTTGAGATGGGACATCCATCAAGGAACATCCTTGCGGAAATCACTGCCCACGGCTTCTCCCTGCATCGGCTTACAGAATATTATCCGGAACTTCTCACACTGAAAGATGTTCCTCAAAATCCTGAGTATCATGCTGAAGGAGACGTTTTCCGCCACACCGAAATGGTATGTGCAGAATTGACCAAGCTCCGCCCATGGCTGGAATTATCCGAAGAAGAACAGGCAATTCTATTTCTGGCTGCCGCATTTCATGATATCGGAAAGCCCGTCTGTACAAAACTGGAGGACGGAAAATGGGTTTCCCCCAGGCATACCATCCTGGGCGAGAAAATCTTCCGCAGAATTGCTTATCGTGAGGCAGAACGTTTTGGCCTGACCTATGCACAGCGGGAACTGATCGCCAAGCTCATCCGGTATCATGGTCTGCCTGTGTGGTTTTGGACGAAACAGCAGCCGGAATTGGATTTATACAAAGCTGCCGAAAGTATCCCGCTCCGGCTGTTATACCTGCTTTCCAAAGCGGACATTCTCGGACGAATAGAAGCTGCTCCCGGTTCATTACTGGACCAAGTGGAATTATTCGGGGATTTTGCCATGGAATTGCAGCTCTGGAACGGCCCCCATACCTTTGCAAATCCCTATACCAGATTTCAATTCTTTCAAAAGGGAGACTTATGGCAGAATGCCCGACTATATGATAATACTTCTTTTGATGTGATCCTTCTGTCCGGGCTTCCCCTATCCGGCAAAGATACCTGGATTGCCCAAAACAGCCGGACATATACCCATGCTATCCCTGTAATATCCTTAGATGACCTTCGGGAAAAAATGGGGATTGCACCTTCCAAAGATTCCGGACGGGTAGCCCAGGCGGCATTGGACCTTGCGCGAGGCTGCCTGCGCAGAAAACAATCCTTTATCTGGAATGCCACCAATATCATTCAGGAAACCAGGCAGAAGCTGGTACGTCTATTTGCCGGCTATGGCGCAAGGGTGCACATTCTATATCTGGAAGTGCCCTATGAAGAACTGCTCCGCAGGAACGCCACAAGAGCACGCCATATACCGGAAACTGTTTTGGAAGAAATGATACGAAAACTGGAAATACCGGCTCCCTGGGAAGCCTATGAGGTGACGGTTCTCAGCGGATATTGATTGCCCTTAATTCACAATGATTGTTTTCTGCTATATTTTTCTGTTATGTTTTTTTATATCATTGCTCCAAACTTTGTAACTGCTGCTTTGCAAGGTACGATTGCCACAACAGTTACAAACAGCTACACTTTCAGGCTGCTTCAAAAAAAGCAGCCTGAATCATATAATACCTATGAACATTTTCCCTGTATTCACTGAGATAAGCACTGCCAAAACTACCGATAAACCCTCATCAACCGCCTAACCGCCGTATCTCATTCCCTTTTATCTCTATCTTACCTTCTTTCAGCAATCTGCCCACCGCACGCTTGAATTCATTCTTGCTCATACCGGTCTCCCGCCGAATGATTTCCGGGGATGCTTTATCATTAAAGGGAAGAACACCGTCATAACTGTCAAGGATGGACAGCAGCTCCTGCGCATCCTGATCCATCTGCAGATACGCCTTCTCCCGAATACTCAGGGTCAGCTTGCCGTCTTCACGTACCTGAATGACACGGGCAGATATATCCTTCCCCAATTCTACCTTTCCATACAACTCTTTCTGAGGTATCAGCGCGGAATATTGATTATCCACTGCCACAAAAGCGCCAAAATTGTCACTCAGCTCATAGACACGCCCGGTCACTCTGTCCTCCAGCCCATAAGGACTGTCTGTACGCAGATTTTCATATACATTCATGGTAGCGCAGAGCCGGTCGCTTTTATCAATGTAAAGTGAAACCAACACCTGATTCCCCTGGTCCACCCTGCCTCTCTGCTGCTTAAAAGGAAGCAGCAGATCCTTCTCCAGTCCCCAGTTCAAAAATGCGCCGAATTTCCCAACCTGTGCCACCTTTAATTCCGCCACCTCTCCCAGTTTCAGCTTCGGCTCCCTGGTGGTGGCAATGAGCCTGTCACTGGAATCACGGTAAATAAACACCTCAATAACATCGCCCAGTTCACTTCCCTCCGGCACCTGTTTTGCCGGAAGCAGCACTCTTTCCTGGGCACTTTCCGTTGAAACGGCCAAATACACGCCAAATTCTACTTTCTTTACAATCACAAGTTCCTGTTTCTCTCCTAAACGAATCATTTCCGTATCCTCTCACTTCCAGTCAAGCCGCTTCAACGGCACAAACAATCAATGAACTTTCTCACCCCCGGAAAATAATGTACTTATGTTCTTCCGGCGATGATTTAGACTTCCTGGGATTTACTTCCCGCATACCTCCACTACAGCATAGGGTCTGCCCCCTTCGTCCTGCAATGCAATGGTATAGGTTCCGCCGCCACTTGCCACATAGGGTATCAATATATCATTCAGAAACGCCTGCTTCTTATATTCCGCTCTGACCTGTCCCACCTCGAACTGCTCCGGCAGATACTCCATGGCCATGTCAATAAACTGCTGATTATTGACATGATGATTGGTGTCCAGATGATGCTTGCGCACTACAACAGCCTCTCCTGACATACCGCCTTCAGGCACCGCAATCTTGCGCGGTGCATATTCCATGTCCAATTTTTCCCCAAGCACATAGCCGTCCAGCATCGCCTGTGTGACCGTGGCCGGCCGGCCTGTTTCCGTGTTCAGCAGGCTCCACAGGGAATTCGCTTTTGCGATGTATTCTCCTTTTTCATCCAACATGGCAAAATTCCGATATCCCAGAAACCCCTTCACGTCATAAGGCAATGTGCCGATGACAACCTTCTCTCCCAACCAGGGATAACGCTCTACTACAATCTGCCAGGAAGACAATACCCACACCAGATGTTCTTTCTTCAGATACTCCACTCCCAAGTGCAGATCCTCTGAATGAAATGTGGAACAATCCTGAAAATAGTTGATAAGGGAAGCCATCGTAAGCTTCCCCTCACTGTCTGTCTCGCTGTATCTAATCCTGCTCTCAAATGTATACATAACAAAATTCCTTTCAAACTCCCAGCCATACTGCTTCGGCATCCGTTCCTCCTGCCGAAGCTCAGCCAATCAATGAACTGGTGCAAGTCCGGAAGTACGCTGCCCAAAGCAAGCCTGTTCACTTGCATTCTTATAATGCTTAGAACTTCTTCATTTCCTTCACACTTTCAACCATGCCGCCAACGGCTACACACACAATTGGTACACACTTACATAAACAACTGTGCAACGATTGTCGCAATCCAGATAATACAGTAAACGCTCATTCCTACATTCAGAATTACCGTTGAAAACCTTTTCCCCTTTGGAATCGTAACCGCGCCTCTGCCTAAGAAAAATTTCTTCTTCACCAGATTTACAATCAGCAGTACTGTTCCCGCTATTGTAACTCCAAGAACAAAGAGAATATAAATCATGTAGACAATCCAGCCTGCCAGATGCTCCATGAAATAATTCATCATAATATCCATATCCATCCCTTCTGACACGAGACTATAATACTCGTCCAGGTTGATCAGCTTCAACAGCAGGGAACTCACAACACCTCCAAAGAAATTAATCAACATATGAAGGGCAATGGTAATTTTCAAATTTCCTGTCTTCACATACAGATAGGCCAGAAACATTCCCAATACAAACGCATACATAAACTGGTTCAAATTGCCATGAAATAATCCAAACATAAGCCCGGATATCACTATGGCCACCCCCTGCCCATAACGAACGGTTCTGTCAACCAGCAGCTTGCGGAATACAAACTCTTCTATACAGGGGGCACAGATTACCATAATAAAAAATATTGTCCATAAATTTAAATCAGCAGTTACATTCAAAATCTGATTTTGAACCTCACTGCCCTTCAGCGCACCAATAATCGTTGTAAGGATAGTTCCCACAATATTGGACAAATACACAATTGCAAAACACATGATCGCTGCCACAACAAACTGCCCTGTTTTCATCTTGTGTTGCTCCGGATGCTCTGCGGGAATGCGTTTCAGCAGAAGAATCAGCACAGGCATACCAATGAGATACATGGGAAGCATGGACACCAACAACGCTGCATTGGGATTCGACGCCCATGCCGGCTGCAAAAACTCAACCAGTGCAATAGGTACCAACTGCACTATATAAATCACAATGGTTCCCACTACATACATCCAGCCGATCTTGGAAAAATGCTTTCTGTCCTTCTTCAAATTATTTCCCTGGCCTACATTATCCATTATGACGGATTCTCTTGTCTCTTCCATATTTTAATCCTCATTTCGTAATTTCTTTTATCCAGTTTAGCATATTTTCTTTCATTTGTATAGCCTCACTGTCATAATTTACAGTTTATGGCATGATGCAAAATGCTTAATTTCCGATTGCTTTTCCAACTTTTTCATAGATACGGCACGTCCCAACTTATGTTACATTTTCTGTTTTCTTTGATTGCTATGGTTTGCTTTACCAGTTATAATAGACACAGTACAATCCAGTACCGTACAGGCATATGATGCCATAATGGCATCTATATAACAGGAGGCCAATCATGAAATACGATTGTTTGATCATTGATGATGAGAAACTGCTCGCAGACAGCACTGCAGAATACTTTAACCTGTTCGGTGTAAAAACAGCGGTTGTGTATACTGCTGCAGAGTGCCGGGAATTCTTCATCCACAACAAAGCGAAACTGCTGCTCCTGGATATCAATCTGGGCGACGGCAGCGGATTTGAACTGTGCAAAGAGCTCCGCGAGACAACAGATATCCCTATTTTATTTATTTCTGCCCGTACCAGTGATGATGATAAGCTGATGGCACTGCACATAGGAGGCGATGACTATGTGCAAAAACCATATTCCCTCAGCGTACTGTCCGCAAAAGTTAAAGTAGTGCTGAAACGTTATTGCCAACATGCAGATATGGAATATTCCGATGGCAGACTTACAATCAATTTCCATGCAAAACAAGTACTAATTGCGGGTAATCCCGTCAAACTCACCTCCCTGGAATTCAAACTGCTATCTTATCTCATCCAAAATAGAAACAGAGTCATCTCCAAACAGGAATTATTTGAAAATGTTTGGGAAGACAAGTTCACAGGCGACGGCACACTCAACGTACATATCCGAAAACTACGGGAAGCAATTGAATGTGAACCGGGTAAACCCGAATACATTATTACTGTTTGGGGCGATGGCTACAAATTCATCGGAGGGATACAATGAAAAAACATATTTTTCCAATCGGTCTGGTCCTTATCTTTGCAATAGAACTTGCCGTTCTCATTGCATTTGCAATACAAGATTCAGACAATCTACAGGATGCCGTTGCAATCAACGAAGCAGTACAGTCAGTGCAAATGGATTGGAACATGATAGAACACCACACAAACCAAACAGCCCTTGACTATGTTGTTCTTGATAACAACGGTGCTGTCCTGTTCAAGACAAAGGATGGTTTAAGTGAAAGCCTGAACGCAGCAATCATTCACCAGGATACCATTCTTGATATTAAAATTGCTGCTGCAACCGACCGGACAGCCGCAGGCAAAATTATTATATACAGCCATAGCGCCCAACTCTTTCAAAAACAAAAGCAAACCGCTGTCATCATTTTCTCCGCTGCCATATTCGTACAATGCTGTATTTGCATCTGTTACAGCATATATTTAAACCACACGATCATAAAACCTTTTAGTAAACTGAAAAATTTTGCCCGGCGCGTTGCAGGCGGTAATCTTGACATTCCCCTTGAAATGGACAGGCAAAATCTTTTTGGTTCATTTACGGAAAGTTTTGACCTCATGCGCACCGAACTCAAGAAAGCACGTATTGCCGAGGCAGAAGCCGATGCAAGCAAGAAGGAACTTGTGGCAAAACTTTCCCATGATATTAAGACACCCGTTGCAAGCATCAAAGCTGCTTCAGAACTGGGTAACGCACTTACGGACAGCGAGAAGCTCAAAGAAAATTATATGCAGATTATCCACAAAGCCGATCAGATTAATACCCTTATCACCAACCTGTTCACGGCAACGCTGGAAGACTTAAAGCAGCTTTCTGTGACACCTGCGGATATGGAAAGTACGGAACTGAAATCTTTACTTGAAAATTCCGACTACCTTCACCTTGCGGCAATTCCTGATATTCCTGTCTGCCTCTTATATGCTGACAAACTTCGTTTACAACAGGTATTTGATAATATTTTTGCCAACTCCTATAAATATGCACATACGAACATCGACCTGAGGATATACAGAAACAGCACCCATCTCATGGTTGATATCGAAGATTATGGCGGTGGTGTCAATAAGTCGGAACTACCTTTTCTAAAGGATAAATTCAAACGTGGCAGCCATACAGATGACATTGAGGGCGCAGGTCTGGGACTATATATCTCCGACTATTTTATGAAAAAAATGCGTGGAATACTCACCATCCAAAACGGATGTAACGGACTCATAGCAACAGTCTCAATCCCTTTAAGCGGTGCAATTTAAGGATTCATTAAGAATTGCCTAAAGACATTTAAGAATGATATCGCTAAAATGAATCTTATTAACTGGCTGGCCATCCTATGCAATATGCTAAACAGGAGGTTTTCTTAATGAAAGAAACACTAATAAAAACCGAAAAACTGAGTAAATCCTTTTCAAACGGCGGAGTTATGCAGCATGTTCTGAAAAATATTGACTTGCAGCTCTACAAAGGCGACTTCACCGTTATCATGGGGGCAAGCGGCGCCGGAAAATCCACCCTTTTATATACGCTATCAGGAATGGATACCCCCTCTCTGGGCACAATCACTTATGGAGGCAGGGCCATTTCTGACCTAAGTCCTGATGAACTTGCAATTTTCAGACGCAGCGCATGTGGATTTGTATTTCAGCAAATTTATCTGATCGACGGAATGAGCGTAATGGATAATATACTCTCTGCGGGATTTCTCGTAAGCAGAGACAAAAAGGCACTGATCCGACATGCCAGAGAATTATGTAAAGCAGTAGATATCTCCGAAGAAACTCAGAAAAAATTCCCCTCACAGATTTCCGGCGGCGAAGCACAGCGTGCAGGCATTGTCCGGGCACTGATCAACTCCCCTGAAATTCTGTTTGCAGATGAACCCACCGGCGCCCTGAATTCCAAAACAGGATTGGATGTTCTTGATACACTGACTAAATTTAATGAACAGGGGCAAAGTGTCGTCATGGTTACACATGATATGCGTTCCGCCCGACGCGGTAATCGCATCCTGTACTTGAAAGACGGTGTTATATTAGGAGAATGCGATTTGGGTAAATACGTCCATGGTCATAGGGCCAGACATGAAAAGCTCTCTGCCTTCCTTACAGAAATGGGGTGGTAATATGAGAATAAGTTTTCTTCTTGCATGCGCCAATCTGCGCAGATCAAAAGGACAGACAAGCACTATTATCATATTGATATTATTGGCAGCATGTATGCTCAATTTATGGCTTATATTGTCTATGGACTACAAACAGAATTTTGACCGCTACCACGATAAGCTAAATGCGGAACATGTCACTCTTGTGGTCGACGGAGCCAGTACGGAAATGCGGGAATTTCTGATACAAACTCTGGAAAGCGATGAACGTACAACTGATTTCTCATTAGATGATTCCATGCAGACGATGGGTTTATTTCCATATAACAACGGAGAACTTAATTCCAATCTGGTCATCCTGGAGAAACAGACCGCTGTTTCCCGTTCTGTCGGTAGAGTTGAAATCGTGGAAGACAGTGCATTTACAAGCGGAATCTATATGCCCATACTGTATAAATCGGAGGACATTGCCATCGGAAATACCGTAAAAATTACCATCGGCAACAATGAAATGTCCTACATTGTATGTGGTTTCTTCAACAGCATTATGGGCGGCTCCCATAACTGCGGTATGTGTGAACTTGTTTTGACAGAGGATAACTACAAAGCCCTTGCAGAAATGGGTTATGCGCCGAAATCCCTGCTCTGTTCTGTCCGAATCACTGACAAATCACAAAGCGAAGATTACGAAACCATGTTGAAAAATATCATTTCATCCCGCTACCCCTCTGCGCGCAAATCCAGTAATTCCTATACGATTGTGGCGCAAGCCCGCTATATTTCGCAAATGATCTGTTCGGGTATCATCAGTGCAATGGCTTTTCTAATTCTCTTGATCGCCCTTATAGTGATTGCGTCCAATATCGCCAACTACATACAGGAAAATATGAAAAATCTTGGTGTACTCAAAGCAATCGGCTACACAAACCGTCAATTAACCGGAGCCCTTATATTACAGTTTTCAGGAAGTTGCCTGATTGCGGCCATGGCGGGAGTTGGTATTTCCTACAGTTTGTTTCCATTTGTGAATACCATGATGGGTTCCCAGACAGGCATCCCCTACCAGATTCGTTTTCTGCCATTGCCGATGTTGGATACTCTTGTCATTGCATGGACTGCAGTCGCTGTGGTGGTATGGTTTTCCTGCCGCAGAATTCGGAACGCAGAACCTATTGTTGCACTTCGCCAGGGTGTTCAGACCCATAACTTCAAACGCAATCACTTTCCGCTTGAGGAAACCAATGCACCACTTTCTCTTGCTCTTGCCGTGAAAACAACACTTTCCGGAATGAAATATACCATAACCGTCTGCATCACCATGTTGATGCTTTCTCTGGTAATCGTGTTCTCAGGATTAATGGTAGAAAATGTTATAACAGATGTGACACCTTTTCTGAATCTTGTGGTAGGGGAAACAGCGGATAGCTGCGTCAATGTGAATGGGGCAATTGAGAAAAATTTCTTAGACAGCCTCAACACCAATGAACAGGTGGAAGAAATTTATCTTTACAATACCCTTGCTGTGAGCCATACAGAAGGCTTAGAACTGATAGCAATCATTTGTGATGACTTTTCCAAAATAACCAATCAAAGTATTGTATTCCAGGGAAGATTTCCAAAATATGATAACGAGATTGCCATAGGCGCCAAATACGCCAGAGAACAGGGATTAAAACCCGGCAGTGAGATAACGATCACTGCAAGCGGAAAAGAAGCAAGCTACATCATAACCGGCCTTACACAGATGAGCAACAATCTGGGAAGAGATTGTCTGCTCACCCGCAGCGGATATGAGCGTATGGGGGAGCTTCAAAACGCAAGCTATTACATCAATGTTGTGGAAGAAGTTGACATAGACACTTTTCATGCCGAAATCACTGAACAGTTCGGAGACAACATAAACTCAACTATCAGTATTTTATCAGTAATGAACGGCTTCACTGCCGTGTATATTTCGCTGATAACAATCATCGTTATGGCCATTTTCGTATTAAGCGCCCTGGTAATTGTATTCGTTCTATATCTCCTTGTAAGGACCATGTTAAATAATAAGAAACGCGATTATGGGATACTGAAAGCCCTTGGATTCACTACAAGACAACTGATTCTGCAAACAGCTCTCAGCCTTATGCCCGCAATTATACTTTCGACCATTGTGGGTCTTATTGTAAATTCCCTGGTCATCAATCCTTTGACCGCCCTGTTTCTAAGCAGCATTGGTATTGTAAAATGTACCTTTACTGTCCCTGTCGGTTTTATTGCCATTGCAGGCATCGGACTTATATTGTTTGCCTTTATAACTGCCTGTTTGTTATCCCTCAGAATTAGAAAAATCGCTCCCAAAGTGCTGCTTGCGGGAGAATAATTCAGGAAACCTCCGAAGCTCCTTCCTCGGAGGTTTTAAATCTATTTCTATTGTTCCCTGACTCCTATATCAATGCAGGAACCTGTACCATTGCCAAGGTCTTAAGAACCGCCTGTGCCTCCTTGTGGCCTCCTTCTGCTGCCATCCGATACCAGTACAAAGCCTCTTCTATATCCTTTTTGTTTCCTTCGCCTTTTTCATACATCAGGGCACATTTAAACCCAGCTTCCACATCCCCTTGACAGGCAGCCTTTCGATACCATTTCAAAGCCTCCTCTTTGTCCTTGTCTGTTCCCTCTCCACTATCATACATCAAACCGCAGAAATATTGGGCTGCCACATGACCCTGTTCCGCAGCCTTTCGATACCACTTCAAAGCTTCCTCATCCTCCTCGGCCATACCCTCCACCATTCCATCATACATGATACCGCATTGATATTGAGCCTCTGCGTCCCCTTGCTCCGCTTTCCTTAAGTACTCCTGCAGCATTGGTGTCACTTCATTTTCTCTTTTTGACATAACATGCTCTCCTTTCTATGGTTCCTACGTCCTTGCTTACTTTAGCGGAAAATATTCCTGCTGTGATTTTGATTATACCCGGCTACCATGACAGAATTTGTCATTTTATGAAATGTTTTCGCATTGGAAATGTATACTCCACGAAAACAGGCGTGGGCGGAACAGTCCGCAGGAGCGCCATGGGCAGAACCCAAGTCAGAATATACAAAAAAACCTCCAAAAATTTCTCTCTGGAGGTTTCAAAAACAGGACATTTCCTGCTGCGCAGGGCTACAAGGATTCGAACCTTGAAATGACGGAGTCAGAGTCCGTTGCCTTACCGTTTGGCGATAGCCCTATGTCTCATCACTTAAAACAGTATACACTAAGTCTTTCCATTTTGCAATACCTTATTCAAATTTTTTTCAACTTTTTTTATTGTCCTGCTTTGACAATGAACCACATTTATATTGCAAAGTCAAAGGGAGAAGCTATTTCCTTATTCAGCCTCTCCCTATAAGGAACAAAACACCGCCAAAAGGAATCCCTTTCGCATCAGGTTCCAAACTATGTGATAAGATATTACTCAGACTTCAAATGTCAGTTCGCCATAAGAAGGCACCGGCCACACTGCCTTATCCACCATCATTTCCAACGCATCCACCGGCGTCCGCAGCTCTTCCATGGCAAACTTCACTACATCCTTATAATAAAACGCCTGCTCCTTCCTGTCCTTCATGGACGCTGCCTTGGCAGACACCTTCTCCAGCTTGGCAAGTGCCGCCTTGGCCGCTGCCAGCCTTTTATTCACATCCTGAAGCAGTTCCGCCTGAACCGAAGCATCCGCCCCTGCCTCCTTTACGGCAATTACTGCGTCTGCCAGAAATTTAGTGTACTTCACCACCGCCGGAATATATTTCTTGCCCGCCATGTCAATCATGGTAAGCGCTTCAATATGAAGGGTCTTGGCATAAATTTCATAGATGATCTCTTTCCTGGATTTCAGCTCAACCTCCGTAAAAATACCAAACTTCTCGAACAGCTTCACCGCCTTCTCCGTGGTCAGGGTTTCTGCTGCCTCCACCATGGACTTAATATTGGGCAGTCCCCGCCGTTCGGCTTCCGCCACCCACTCATCGGAATAACCATCTCCATTGAAGATAATTCTCTGATGCTTCGTCATATACTCCTTGATCAAATCATGCACAGCCAGTTCAAAATCCTCAGCCTTCTCCAAAATATCCGCTGCTTCGCAGAATGCCTCCGCCACAATTGCATTTAATGTGGTATTAGGACTTGCAATTGAATCCGAACTGCCCACCATACGGAACTCAAACTTATTGCCGGTAAAAGCAAAGGGCGATGTCCTGTTTCGGTCCGTGGCATCTTTCTCCAATTCAGGCAGAGTGGATACTCCCGTCTCTAACTTGCCGCCCTCCAGGCAATGGGCCGCCTCGCCGGTTTCCACCAACTGCTTCACCACATCCTCCAACTGTTCCCCAAGAAATACGGAGATAATGGCCGGCGGCGCCTCATTTGCCCCCAATCTGTGATCATTTCCCACATCGGCAGCACTCTGACGGAGCAAGTCCGCATGGGTGTCCACTGCCTTCAAAATGCACGCTAACACCAATAAAAACTGAATATTTGCATTCGGTGTATCACCGGGGTCCAGCATATTGACACCATTATCAGTGCCCAGGGACCAGTTATTATGCTTGCCGGAACCGTTCACGCCTGCAAAAGGCTTCTCATGCAGCAGACAGGTCATACCATGCCGCCCTGCAACCTTTTTCATGGTTTCCATCACCAACTGGTTATGATCCACCGCAATGTTGGCAGACTCATATACCGGCGCCAGTTCATGCTGCGCAGGCGCAACCTCATTGTGCTGAGTCCTCGCCGTCACCCCCAGCTTCCACAACTCTACATTCAAGTCCTTCATGTACGCACCCACTCTCTCCCGAATGGTGCCGAAATAATGATCTTCCAATTCCTGCCCTTTCGGTGCCGGTGCTCCGAACAATGTGCGGCCTGCAAATATCAGATCCTCACGCTGTAAGTATCTCTTCCTGTCCACCAGGAAATATTCCTGTTCCGCCCCCACGCTTGCCACCACTTTCGTAGCCTCCGTATTGCCGAACAGACGGACAATCCGAAGCGCCTGCTCACTGATGGCTTCCATGGAGCGCAGCAAGGGTGTCTTCTTATCCAACGCTTCCCCCGTATAGGAACAAAATGCCGTAGGAATACACAGAATCACCCCTGTTGCATCCTCCTTCAAAAATGCCGGAGAAGTAATATCCCACGCAGTATATCCTCTCGCCTCGAAGGTAGCTCTCAACCCGCCGGAAGGAAAGGAAGAGGCATCCGGTTCCCCTTTGATTAATTCCTTGCCGGAAAATTCCATGATCATCTTGCCATCTTCATCAGGATGTGTCACAAATGCATCATGTTTCTCCGCAGTGATACCGGTCAATGGCTGAAACCAATGGGTATAATGCGTTGCGCCATTCTCCACGGCCCAATCCTTCATCGCTTTGGCAATAACATCAGCGGCGGCCAGGGACAACTCTCCGCCATGGTCCATCACCTGCCTTACCTCCTTATATACACTCTTGGGCAGCCTCTCCTTCATCTTACCGAAAGTGAACACTTTGCTGGCAAAGATTTCTTCCACATTCAGGTTCAATACCTCACTCATTTTCTCTTCCTTTCCCTTTCCTTAATCCCACCGGCGGCGGCAATACCCCTTCACACAAAAAAGGGGTCCAAAGTAAACCTGTTACTATGGAACCTCCTCGCTCACCAGATCCGATGTACAGAAACAACAAAGCCAAATGCTTCTATTTCATTTCCTCTACCATACTCCATTTTCCGTCAAAATGCAATACCTGAAATCATTTTTCACAATCCAAAAGCAATATCAAAATTACTGTTCACTCCACCAAAGCGCGTGAAAACACCTCACGGCAGCGTAGGGTGAACAGTAATATATTAATTCTGCATCCGAATCTGTTCTTCTTCCGTCAGCGGATAACATACCGGCACAGTGCCGTCCAGATTTTCTTTATACATACTCACCGCCGTAATCTGGTGATTCTCATAGGTAGTATAATAATAGATACCCTTGTCAGCATTGCAGCAAGAGGTATATATGGTGATCTCATATTTCCCCTCCCCTACTTTACAGCATCCTCTCTGCTGGTCCACAGACCCAAGGATATGAAAAAACTGACTGACACTCTCTGACTCCGAATCCCCGGAAAAAGAATTCATTTTCACAAAAGCAACTCTGACAAAACGGGATTGGGAAGATAAATCTCCCGGAAGTCCCAAAGCTCCCATGCCACGGCTGTAAGTATGCAGCGGCAGCTTCTCTGAAAAATGATTCTGCGGCGATTCCGGAGACAAATTCATATAATTATTCAGTTGAAACATCTGCTCATCAAATGGCGGATTGTTCGCCAGCACACCTGCAGGATTATCATAAATCCGAAGACCCTCCCGCACAAATTCCACTGTTATGGCTTCATTGCGATCCGCTATGATCCAGTGAAGCTGCGCAGCAGGCAATTTTTCATTAAAATGCACATCTGTCAGATTTATTCTCTTCAATAACCCCATTGCCTCTTGCACCGTAGCGCACTGCCCTAACATCCAGGGAATCAATTCAAAAGTTGCCACATTGTCCTTCCCCTGGGCTATTTTCCCATAATACGCGTTTCCCACAAAATTCAGACCTGCCATCCCAAGACCTTTTTCATTTACCGCATCGTAATATAGCGGATATCCCTCTTCAACATGTGCCATACCGATCATCGCAAAATGTTTTTCCATATTTTCCATATTACGGAAACGGAACACATAATTACGAGGCGTTACAACAACCTCTTCGCCATAAGAGAAGTCATAGTCCAATGTGCGCCCAAAATAAAAATCTTTTGTACAGTAAGTTGCTGCTGTACACATATCAAATACCTCCCATCTATCATTATTTTATATTATTTTTTCCACAATCCAGCCTGCTATCCCTCCAAATAACTTTCGTTTATCACAACAATTGCCATAACCGCCTTATAATGTCTTCTGCAATTTTTCCTGTTGCGTTGAACGGAAATGCAGACACTTTTTTGGACAAGCTTCTATACACCTGCCGCATCGAATACATTCCGGTGAACGGGAAACTTCACTTGCCGAAAGATCCACCGGACAGGCTCTCTGACATGCACCGCAGAAAGTACATTTCTCTTCCTCCCAATGAACCTGTACAAGGCTGAAACGATTAAACCAGCCATAAACAGCCCCCAACGGGCACAGATATTGACAAAAGGGACGGTATACTTTTATGGACAGGAACATAATCATAAGCAATATACCCAATTTCCAGAAAAATAACCCTCCAATCTGGCTGCGTAGCAATTCATTGGTGCCAAGAAGCGGCAGTGCGCCAAACAAAGTACCTGACGGACACAAATATTTGCAAAAAGCAGGAACCTTGGCAAATCCGCCAAACAAGAACGCTGAACCAATACACACCAGCAAGACAAGAACCAAATATTTCCCATATTTTAATATATGATGAAGGGGCAGCCTCTTCCTTTTCCGAAACAGAGGGATCTTATGCAGGAGATCCTGCACCAGTCCAAAGGGACAGCAAAAACCGCACACAAACCTGCCTAAAATACTCCCAAACAAGAAGAAAAATCCCAATACTGCAAAAGGAACTTCAAACCCCCGCTGGTTCAGCAACGCCTGAAGCGCCCCTATGGGACAGGACGCAAGCGCCCCCGGACAAGAATAGCAATTCAGTCCCGGCACACAGACATATTTCAAACGCCCCTGGTATATTTTCCCGTTAAGGAATCCATACACATATCCATTTGTAAGGATAGTAAAAAGTAATTGCATCCCCAAGCGTAATTTCTTCATAACTTTCCACATACTCCGGTTCTATATCCGAACCTATCCCTTTCAGCAATACATACAATCCAAATACAAAACCTGTCCCCACAGCACAAGCCAGTACAGACAGCCTCTTCTACAGCACAACTTAATACAGGCAGTCTCTTCTACAACACAACTTAATACAGGCAGTCTCTTCTATGACACATAACATCACAAGAAACAGTTTCCGCGCACTCAGCCTATTCCGATACATTCCAGGCAGATCATCACTGCCTTTTTCCAAATCACTGCAAGCTGTCCATCCCAGGCCCCAACAGCAATGCAGATTACTCCCACGAGTGTCCCCCATAACCAGGTATACTTCCCGCTATCCCTATTGCGCTTCTTCCAGAAACCCATCTATTTTTTCCTTCCATACTGTTTTATCCCTGGCTCCTATAACTACATCCAATACTACCCCATTTTCATCAATGAAAAAAGTGGTCGGTACCGCCGTTACTTCCGTCAACAGTGCAAAGTACAGCGATTCATTCAAAAGCAGATGCGCATAATCTGCATTGGTCTGTTCTATCAGATTTGCCGCCACATCCAAAGTCCTCTGGTCTGCCCCTTCCTGCACATCACTGATAATTCCAATCAACTGAAAGTCTCCTGATTCATACTCACCCGCCAACTCTCCCAGTCCCGGCATCTCACTCAGACACGGATTACAATATGTGGCCCATACATTCACCATGGTAATCTTTGACTCCGCAAAAATATCGGACGAAACTACATTTCCCTCCATATCCATCCCTTCAAAGACAACCTGTTCCGCATTCACAGGGGATGTACTTTCCAATTCCTGCTCCCCCAGGTTCACAGGCAATGTACTGTCCGATTCCAGTCCTCCTGTACCACCCAGCCCTTCTTCCGATTCCCTTTTTGCACAGCCGCTCAACGCAGCCACCGACAAAAGCGAAAATAACAAACACACCATCAGACACCTAATATATTTTTTGCTCAAACAAACTCCTCCTTCTACTTTTCACCTGCAACCATCTGTATTGCAAAACAGTGCCTTGAAATGATATACTAATACACTTTTTTGCCGTAACTGCTCATTTTGCTTCACTTTTTTGCCGTAGCAAGTCACACTGCTCCGCCTCTTCCGACAACTTAACCCACAGCGTCTGCCGCGCATGCGGACAGCTCTCCACAGCCTCCCCCTCTTCGTCATACATAGCTTCTACCACTGCCAGTCGATTCTCTCCATCCGGCCTCATAATCTCAATGGTATCACCAACCGAAAACTTATTGCGCTGCTCAAAACGCGCCAACCTCTCCTTCGGGCACCATGACAATCCGCCTTCCATAGCCACCTCTTGAATCATACCAAGATAAGTATACTCATTCACATAAGTACTGCTGTCATAAATTTGTGCCTCCTGTGCAGGTTTGCCAAAATAGAATCCTGTGGAAAACTGACGGTGCGTACATTTGGCAATCTCAGCTCTATACCAATCCATATGCGCAGCATATACCTCTTCCGAAGTAAAATAGTCATCTATGGCTTTTCGATAGGTTCTGGCCACCGTTGCCACATAGAGCGCGGTCTTCATACGCCCCTCAATCTTCAGGCTGTCAATCCCTGCCTCCACCAGTTCCGGAATATGTTCTATCATACACAAATCTTTGGAATTAAAAAGAAATGTACCTCGTTCATTCTCATACACCGGCAGATATTCCCCCGGCCTCGACTCCTCCACCACTGCATATTTCCAGCGGCAGGGATGTGTACAAGCCCCCTGGTTGGCATCCCGCCCCGTAAAATAATTGCTCAGAAGGCAGCGCCCCGAATAGGAAATGCACATAGCTCCATGAACAAAACACTCCATCTCCATTTCCTGCGGAATCCGCTCCCGAATACCACGAATTTCCTGCAAGGATAATTCCCTGGCGGCGACCACCCGCTTTGCTCCCAACTTCCACCAGAACAGAAACGTCTGGTAATTGGTATTATTGGCCTGGGTAGAAATATGGATTTCCGCCTGAGGCCAAATCTCCTTTACAATGGCATACATACCGGGGTCAGAGAGAATCAATCCATCGCAAGGCTCCGGCTTCATCTCCTTAAGTTCCTCAAAATACGCTGCCGCTCCATCCAAATCATTATTATGCGCCAATATATTGGCAGTGACATAAACTTTCACCCCATGAGCATGAGCAAAGGCAATGCCCTCCGCCATCTCCTCCATGGAGAAATTCCTGGCCTTGGCCCGCAGTCCAAATGCTTCCCCGCCAATATATACCGCATCCGCTCCAAAAATAACCGCTGTCCGCAATACCTCCAGACTCCCCGCCGGAACCAATAGCTCCGGTTTCTTTCTTCGTGCCATGCTGATACCTCCTGTCCCCTTCCGCAGACATCAACTCTATTCTATAAAAGCTTGTTCCTTTCAACCCATCTGTCCGGCCCTGTTGCACACTTTTCCTTATTCTGCCCACTGCCTGTCATGTCGCTTCCATGACACAAGCACTCAATGATACACCGCAAACCCGATTCATCATTTACTTCTTCGTAGTCAATGCCACACCATCTCCTACCGGCAGCACCACGGTCTCCAACGCCGGAGAATGCTTCAATTCATAGAGATACTCCCTCATTCTGGCATGAATCGTGCGGTCACGTCTGGTCACGGCAAAGCGGGACTGTATCACTTCTCCCTCCTGCAGCACATTATCCGACACAAGCAGGCCGCCAGGCGATAACAGCCTCAGCACATCCGGCAGAAAATTCAGATACTGTCCCTTGGCCGCATCCATAAAAATCATGTCGTAACTATCATTGAGTTCCTTCAAAACCTCTGCCGCATCCCCCTCTATCAACGTAATCTGATCCTCTTTCCGGGCACGTGCAAAATTCTCTCTCGCAATGGGAATCCTTTTCTCATATTTTTCTATTGTAGTAATATGACAACCCTTTGGCCCATATTCGCTCATCAGCAACGCAGAAAAGCCGATAGCAGTCCCCACCTCCAGGATGCTCTCCGGCTTTGCAAACGCGAGCAGAAATTTCAGTAGGCTCTGTGTGGATTTCCGCACAATAGGTACCTGGGTTTCCAACGCATATTTTTCTATTTCATCCAAAAACGGCGTATTGCCCATGTCCAGGGAATCGATATATACTGCCATTCTTTCTTCAACAATCATAACTTCCCCATTCTTACTCTTCTTCCTTGGGCTTCTCCTGTACCATGGCCGCCATAATATCTTCAGCAGTCATGGATGTATTGAGTTCAAACACGCCAGGACCTACTTCCTTCAAATATTCAGACAGATAATATTGCATGGCAAAAAGCTTCGCGTCCCTGACAAGCCCTTTGCTCTCCAATAGTTTCCCAATATCCAAAGCAGACATATCCGAAGTAATCGTCACCTGCACTGTCCTGGCTCGATCCTCGGAAGTCATTGCAGGTTCAGTAAAAACCCGGTATCCATAGTCATAGCAGATTTCCGACCCTCGATAAATAAAATATACCACTGCCACCACTGCCACTACCCTGATGATTGCTCCGAGTATGGCGCCTATTATACTTGTTGTCTTCATGCCATTCACCACGCCTCCATACCAATTCTTTCCCTCTGCATTTGCAGGTGGCGTATATTTACTCAAACTGCAGCTCGGCAGTGATAAGTAAATTCAACCGCTGCATCAACCTGCAGAATCCAAGCTCCGCCGCCAGAAAATCTGCAACAAAAGTATTCTCCCGAAAAGTTTCGTATTCTTTTTCAAACCTGTCAAGAGTCTCATAATCAATAATAGCGCTTGTCTGCAATTCATAATTCCGTTTACGATAATCATCCACCTGCGCCTTCAATTCCGGAAATTGCTTTATCCTCTTGCACTCTCTTGCATACGCCCGGTATTCTTCTGTATCCAATATCGCCGAAACAAAAGCAGCTCTTGCACTGTCTATGTCACTCATGTAAATTACCTCTCTGTTGCGCCGGTAGGCACTCATAATGCGTGGTGTGAGAAAAGTCTGCTTCGCAGACTTTTCTCACACTTATACCTCCATAATAATAGGCAGAATCATAGGTCTTCTCTTCGTTTTCTTCCAAACAAAATCGCTTAGGGCGTCCTTCGTAGTATTCTTCAGCTTGCCCCAATCGGTAATTCCCCTGTCCAAACACTTCTGAAGCGCATCATCCACCGTCTGACGAGCTTCATCAATTAATTCATCAGACTCCTTCACATATACAAACCCTCTGGACACAATATCCGGTCCCGCTACCAAAGTACCACTTCCCCGGTCCAGACTCATTACTACCACCATAATGCCATCCTCCGCCAAATGCTGACGATCTCTAAGCACTACATTTCCCACATCTCCAACACCCAAACCATCTACCAGAATCGCTCCCACAGGAACCCTGCCTGTCACTTTTGCGCTATCCTCCTTGAGTTCCAGCACATCTCCGGAAGACAGAATGAAAATGTGATCCTTGTCCATCCCAAGACTCTCGGCAATCTTCGCCTGCGCCTTTAAATGCTTGATTTCTCCATGGGCAGGTACCGTGTACTTCGGACGGATCAAAGAATAAATTAACTTGATTTCTTCCTGACAGGCATGCCCTGACACATGCGCATCCTGGAAAATCACATCCGCACCCTTTCTGAGCAGCTCATTAATGACCTTAGTCACGGATTTCTCATTGCCCGGTATTGGATTGGAGGAAAAAATAACCGTATCCCCCACACCAATGGAAATCTTCCTGTGCATCCCGTTGGCCATACGACTTAACGCAGCCATACTCTCTCCCTGACTGCCGGTAGTAATCACCACCTGCTGCTCGTCAGGATAATCCTTCATCTGATCCACCTCTATTAAAGTATTATCCGGAATACTGATACATTCCAGGCTTCTGGCCGTTTCAATAATACTGACCATGCTGCGCCCTTCCACGCACACCTTGCGCCCGAATTTATAAGCGCTGTTGATGATCTGCTGTACACGGTCCACATTAGATGCAAAGGTTGCCACAAATATCCTGGTATTCTTGTGCTCCTCAAACAAAGTGTCAAAAGTCTTACCCACCGTTCGCTCCGAGGCGGTAAAACCGGGACGCTCCGCATTGGTAGAATCACACATCAACGCCAGCACACCCTTTTTTCCAAGCTCCGCAAATCTCTGCAGATCAATCACATCCCCGAAAACCGGCGTATAATCCACTTTAAAGTCCCCGGTGTGTACCACCACCCCGGCAGGAGAATAAATGGCTAACGCAGCCGCATCCACAATACTATGGTTTGTCTTAATAAATTCCACCCGGAACTTTCCCATATTAATGGACTGGCCGAATTTCACAACCTTTCTCTTTGTTCCCTTGGTCAGATTATGTTCCTTCAGCTTGTTCTCAATAATACCCATGGTAAGCCTTGTAGCATAAATAGGCACATTTACGTCTCTGAGCACATAAGGCAGCGCCCCGATATGATCCTCATGCCCATGTGTGATCACAAACCCCTTCACCCTGTCTATATTATCCTTCAGATAAGTCACATCCGGAATGACAAGGTCAATTCCCAGCATGTCATCCGCCGGGAATGACAGACCACAATCTACCACAACAATACTGTCCTCATACTCAAAGGCAGTAATGTTCATCCCAATTTGCTCCAGGCCCCCTAAGGGAATAATTTTCAGCCCAGGGCCACTATGATTTTCTTTTTTCTTCAATCAAATTACCTCCACATTTCTCACAATAGCCGTAGAGCTTCACCTCATGATTCACAACATAAAATCCGGTAGTATCAGCAATTTTCGCTTCCAGCCCCTCCAGCAGATCCTCCTGAAAGGAAATTACTTTACCGCATTTCATACAGATCAAATGATGATGATGGTGTCTCTGTCCCTGTTCCGCAGTATTCCCTATCTCGTAACGGACAAAACCATCATCAAAATTAACCCTGTCAATCAGATGCAGCTCATTCAGCAGTTGTATTGTTCTATAAACAGTGGCCAGTCCAATATCCGGAACGTCCACTTTTACAAGCGCAAATATCTCTTCGGCAGTCAAATGTTGCTCCGGACAGGATGCAATCGCTTCCAGTACCATTAGCCTCTGCTTCGTTACTTTCAGCCCGTTTTCTTTTAAAAGCTGCTTAAACTGCCCTCTATCCACCGCCATATTTCAACTCCGACTATTACTCCCTGCCGCATTTAGCAGCATAACTCCTACTGAAAAATGTCTGAATGCCACATCTCCCAATCATTTCTTAAGTGTGGCACCACTAACCAAAATCATTATTCAATCACAACATCTTCCAGCATGTTCTCAAACACTCCTGCCACAGCAGCAAGTTCCTCATCATCCATGATGGTCACAAACATACCTTCTTCCTCCCCGTCTCCGGAAATATCTTTCAGAATCAATGCCTCACCATCACCATCCGCCACATCTGACAGAAGCAGATAATTCACCCCTCCAATACGTGTCTGTTCCAGTACATAATATTCTCCCAAGTCACCCTCATCAGAATTTAATGTTATCTTCTCCATTTTTGCCATATTCGTTCTATCCTCTTCATAACCGTATTCCATAGCCCAAAATGTCAACTGCACATACACCATTACACATTCCAGCAAAAAAATGGCATTTCCTGGCGCCAAAGCCATCTTTCATTTGCAGTACATTTCAAGCTACATTATACCTGCGGCGATTATTTTTCCGAATACAATCCACTGTGCCAGCACAATTTATTATTGTAGCTGCAATTCATTATTCCTACTGCAATTCAACATGCCGGCTGTGATTCATTACTGTGACTGCAATTCATTATTCCGACTGTGATTCATTATTGTGACTGCAATTCATTATTCCGACTGTGATTCATTATTGTGGCTGCGGCTGTCCAGATATCCCTGCAATATCAGCGCAGCGGCTATCTTGTCTACATATTCTTTACGATTTTCTCTGCGGATTCCCGCTTCTATCATTGCCTTCTCTGCCACAACCGTTGTCAAACGCTCGTCCCACATAATCACCGGCAAACCTGTCCTGCGCTCTAATTTTTCACGAAATTCCTTTGTCAGCTCCACACGAATGCCTTCTGTAGCATTCATGTTCTTAGGCAGCCCCAGAACAATTTCCTCCACCTCGTACTCTTCAATCAATTCTTCAATCCGAGCCAACGTGCGGCGCAGCTTATTCTCTTCCTTACGGCGAATAATCTCCAATCCCTGCGCTGTGATCAATAAACTGTCGCTGACCGCTACTCCCACTGTCTTAGAGCCAAAATCAAGACCCATAATTCGCATAAATTCTTCTCCTGTATCTATCCTGACACCCATGCTGTCCATCATCGGCGATCATACAAATCAAGACTGTGAAATTTCCTTTTCTCCTCACACTATTTCCATTCCATAGCCCGTATATACTCCGTCAGCAGCTCCTCCACCAACTCATCCCGCTCCACTTTCATAATCAGACTCCTGGCATTCTTATGACTCGTAATATAAGTGGGATCACCGCTCATAATGTATCCTACAATCTGGTTCACCGGATTGTAACCTTTCTCCGTCAACGCCTCATATACGGCAGCCAACACCATCTTCGCCCCGGGCGCCGGCTCCGAGTCTACTCTGAAGTATTGTGTATTTCCCAAGTTCTGCATGCTCTAACCTCGTTCCGCTCCCTCTCTTGCCTTCTTCACAGGCTTCACTATAACTTACTTCTTCGTGCACTATTCCTTACTACTATACCTCATTTGTTTTTAAAATTCAAGCTTAACGTTATGAATCCGAAGTTTCTCCGCAAGCAAAATTTCTTCTGTCAGGAAATCCGTTACATGTACCCTCACAACAGTATTTGCTGCCAGCACCTCTTCTTGTCCCCCGCTCTCCACAGCCACCTTCACATAATCCTTGGTATGACCGATTTGATACATTTGACCATTGATCTCCCTCGTTTCCTCCGGAAGCACCTCTACTTCTCTTCCTATGTAACATTTTCGGAACTCTGCTGACTGACTGGCAGCCAGTGCCAACAGTACACTACTGCGCTGCGCTTTCACCGATTCCGGTACCTGACAATTCATGAAAGCGGCTCTGGTTCCTTCCCGTCTGGAATATTTGAAGATATGCATCTCATAAAAACAGACTTTTTCCAGAAATTCCTTTGTCAGCGCAAATTCCTCCTCCGTCTCCCCCGGAAATCCCACAATCACATCCGTAGTAACAGCGGGATGGTCAAAATATTTTCGCAGGATTTCTACACTGGTATAGTATTGCCTGGTGGTATAATGTCTATTCATTCGTTTTAATGTTGTATCACATCCGCTTTGGAGTGACAAATGAAAATGTGGACAAAGTTTCGGCATTGCGGAAAGCCTTCTGGCTACATCCTCCTGAACAATTCTGGGTTCCAGGCTGCCCAGGCGAATTCTCTCAAGTCCCTCTATATCATGAATACGTTCTATCAGATCAATTAATTTGCTGCTGCCTGTGTATTGTGGTTGTTCCCCACACAAAAGCTTCCGGCTCACCCCCATCTTCCAGGCTTCCTCTTCAAAATCAATTCCATAAGAGCTGATATGGATACCAGTAAGCACTACCTCCCGACACCCCTCCTTTACCAGTCCTTCTATTTCGCTGATAATATTCTCTGCCCTGCGGCTGCGCACCCTCCCCCTGGCATAAGGGATCACACAATAAGAGCAAAACTGATTGCAGCCATCCTGAATCTTAATGCAGGCTCTTGTACGCTCGCCTGTATGCTTTAATTGCATTTCCTCATACTCGCAATTCCCATTTATATCAATCATTACGGCTTGCTTCGCTTTCCTTTGCTCTGCTTGTCCTTCTGCTTCTGCTTGTCTCTCTGCTTCTGCTTGTCTTTCTACTTCTGCTATTCTTTCATCTTGTCTTTCTGCTTCTGCCTTTCGCTCTGTTTCTGCTTGTCCTTCTGCTTCTCTTTCTTCCTGCCTTCCTAATTCTGCTTGTGCTGTTGTACCTTGTTTCTCTATCTGCCACCGCTGCAAATATTCCTCTAATATGGGGACAATGTCTTTTTTGCGATTATTACCAATGGCCAGATCAATGCTGTCATCCTTCTCAACTGTTTCCCTTCCCGTCTGCACATAACACCCCACCGCAACCACAACCGCCGCAGGATTTAACTGCTTCGCCCGATGAAGCATCTGCCTGCTCTTCCTGTCCGCAATATTAGTCACAGTACATGTATTTACAATATAGATATCGGCAATCTCGTCAAAAGGTACAATGCGGTATCCTTTTTCCTCCAGATTTTGCTGCATTGCCTCCATTTCATAAGAATTTACCTTACAGCCAAGATTATGAAATGCCACACGTTTCATATCCTCACCTCATATATAGTTATGCTGAATAACGCCTTTCTCCTATTCTTCTACCACATGGTTATATTATCTCAACTCCGTTTTTGTCGGTTTTTGCCTGTTCTTGGAAAAGAACCTCTCACGAACCGATTTTATCGGACTTTTCCCTTGACTTTTGTTCTGCAAGCCATTAAGATGGAGACAGGAATTATAGAGTTACCTTTCACAGTGGAACACTACTTTCACTTTGTAGCCTCTGACTGCGAATCGTAACTTTGCAGACCTATATCAAGGAGGAGACAAACATGAAAACAGTACAGATTTCTTTAAATTCCATCGACAAGGTAAAATCCTTTGTAAATGATATCACCAAGTTTGACTGCGATTTTGACCTTGTATCTGGCAGATATGTAATTGATGCAAAATCTATCATGGGAATCTTCAGTCTGGATTTATCCAAACCAATTGATCTGAATATCCATTCCGAAGATGGCGCAAATGATGTTATGGAAACACTCAAACCCTATATGATCTAAATCACAGATGTCAGCATACAGCTCAGTTCATGCTTCACAGTGTTGCTTCAGGCATCCAGACACCTACTGCTCAATGCAGTCCAATATAACAGTTCAGCATTTCGCTGAACTGTTATATTTTTACTCCCTTTTCGGGAAAGTATTTCCAATGAACACCTATGTTTCTTCAAGTCTATGTCTCTTCCACAATAATAAGCTCGTCCGTTTCCAGCGCAATCCTCACCAATTCATCTATCTTCTCGTCCAGATTATGCTCATGGCGACGGATAAATTTCACATTGGGCTTCGTCACAGGATGCTTTGCCACAAAAGTAGTACAGCAATCCTCATAAGGTAATATAGAAGTCTCGAATGTGCCGATTTTGTTGGCTACCTCCACAATTTCCTGCTTGTCAAATCCGATCAGCGGACGATATACAGGCAGTTCACACACTTCATTGGTCGCAATCAGAGAATTCATGGTCTGCGAGGCCACCTGCCCGATACTTTCACCTGTGATCAATCCCAGACAACCTGTTTCTTTAGCAATATGTTCCGCAATCCGCATCATATACCGGCGCATAATAATAGTCAGCTCTTCATGGGGACATTTCTCATAAATATATAATTGTATATCTGTGAACGAAATCACATGTAAATAAATCGGTCCTGTATATCGCGACACAATTCTGGCCAAGTCCACTACTTTCTGTTTCGCCCGATCACTGGTATATGGCGGCGCATGAAAATAAACCGCGTCAAGCTTCACACCCCTCTTAGCAATCATATACCCTGCCACGGGGGAATCAATCCCGCCCGACAAAAGCAACATAGCCTTGCCGCCTGTGCCCACAGGCATTCCCCCGGGTCCCGGAATCACCTTGGAATAAATATGGATTTTTTCCCTGATTTCAATATTCAGCAGAATATCCGGGTCATGCACATCCACAGACATTTCAGGATACGCACGCAGAATCACCTCTCCCAAATCCGCATTGACCTCCATGGATTCTTTGGGATAATTCTTGCGGGCACGTCTGGAATGTACCTTGAAAGTCTTGTTCCTGTCCGGATACACATCGGCAATATATGCTACCACCGTCTCACAGAGCTTTTCAAATCCTTCATCTTCCACGGACACAACAGGACAGATGCCGGAGATGCCAAACACTTTTTCCAACTGCGCCACTGTATCCTCATAATCAAATTCCCCGGCAGCTTCCACATAAATACGTCCCTGGGACTTATGCACCAGGAAATCTCCTTCGCATTTTTTCAAAGCATACTTGATCTGATGTACCAATGCGTCCTCAAACAAATATCGGTTTTTCCCCTTAACGCCGATTTCAGCGTACTTTATCAAAAAAGAAGTAAACATTTATCTTAATCATACCTCCATCTCACACTTCCTGTCATGCCGTCTCAGCGGCACAAACAATGAATGAACTGGTGCAGGGCCGGAAGAATGCCCGCACAAAGTAAGCTTGCTCACTTGGCATTCTTCCCAAATCTTCCTTCCATTCACACTTATCTTCGTGTATATTTTCTCAACATAGGAATTTTATCATATAATGCCCGTAATGTATAGTCTATTTCTTCACGAGTGGTATAAACAGAAAAACTGAACCTGATCGTAGATTCCAATAAGGTGCCTTCCATTCCCATTGCTTTCAATGTCTGTGACGGCTGCGGTTTACGCGCTGCACAAGCACTGCCTGCGGAGACATAGATATTATCTTCTTCCAGGGCATGAAGCAGCACTTCACTCCGCACACCTTTGAAAGAAACACTTACAATATGAGGCGCAGTTCCCTCGCCGTCCGATTTTCCCGGAATCAGCCCATTGATCTGAACCCCTTCCAGCTTCCTGATTTCCTGCATAAAATATCGTTTGCACTCGTACAGTCGCTTTACATCTTCCTCATAATGCGCAAATAAAAGTTCTGCTGCCTTCGCCATACCAGCCGCACCGGGCACATTATCCGTACCAGAACGAAGATTCCTCTGCTGCCCTCCACCGTGAACAATGGGATGAATCTTCACTTTATCCCCTACATACAAGAGTCCGATACCCTTAGGCGCATGAATTTTATGCCCGCTGGCCGACATCAGATCAATATTCATCCTTTTGGGATAAATCTTAGCCTTTCCAAATCCCTGCACTGCATCCACATGAAATAGCGTATTGGGGTTCATACGTTTGATCAGTGCACCAGCTTCTTCCACAGGCTGCAATGCACCAACTTCATTATTGGTATGCATGATAGATACCAGAATGGTATCCTGCCGCATCTGGCGCTGCAATTCTTCTAATGATACCTGTCCATATGAATTTACCGGCAGATAGGTGACCCTGTAACCGATGGATTCCATGTGACGCATGGTATTCAGCACTGCCGGATGTTCCACTTGCGTGGTGATCAGGTGCTTTCCTCTTCTGTTATTTGCCATGGCACATCCCATAATTGCCATGTTGTCCGACTCTGTACCACCTGAAGTAAAATAAATCTCCTTTTCGTCTACTTTCATGAGTTTTGCAAAGGTCTGCTTCGCATAGGTAAGGTACTGTTCCGCCTCCATCCCCTTCCTATGAAGACTTGACGGATTACCATAGTCCACACACATGATTTTCGTCATCAATTCCGCCACTTCAGGAAATACTCTGGTAGTAGCGGAATTGTCCAAATACACTTCCATAGCCTTACTCCTTTATATCAATTGACTGTAACATCATTTTATATTTATGACAATCAAGTTATATTATCATATGCAGGATGTTCTGTCCTTGCCACGCAACATAAGCAGCATACTTCCGTATACCGCTCCCATTCGATTCCGATTTCAATTGTTTGTTATCGGCAGAACAATAAACTGTAAAATTACAGTTCTTTCGCAAAACAAATGATTCTATTTGCCTCAGCAAACCCCATGACCAAGTGAAACTGTAAACTGTTACTATTTTCCAGTTCACAATCACTTGCAAATTCCGTACATCCTTTTCCTTTCGCCCACTTCTCACATTCCTTCAGCAATTCCCTTGCATATCCTTTACGGCGGAATTCTTCTTTTACAAAAATCCCTTCTAAATACCCAACCGGTGTTGAATCGGTTCCTTCCACATAATCATGCCGCAGTTGACATTGTGCAAAACCGACAGGACTATTCTGATCATATTTGAGAAAAAACATTGCATCGCCTTTTGACATCATTTCAGAGAAATCATCTATAAGCTCCTGAATGGAATGTTCCTTCCACATTTGGACAGCCAGACCTGCCAATATACTCAAATCTTCTGTTTCAGCTTTCCTTATCATACCAACCTCTATGTTGAACCATGACCTTACAACATTTCCATTTTTTATCTTCCAGTATTTCATTTTCATAAATAAAATGCTACAGAAAAACCGGCTTTCCCCTGATGTGTCTGAAAACTATTTCTCCAGTCTGCACGCCCTGGCTTGGTCAACATAACCTCACTATGCCTCCCAAATCAGAGCCTGCATCCTGCAAAGTATGACTCACCTCATGGAGAAAGCAGTTTTCAGACACGCCTTAAGCAGAGAACATGCGTTGGAATCGGGTGCATCCATAGAATCCCTGTTGCCATAGAGACCCTCACCACATACTAATGGGAAATCCGGTTTTTTCTGAGTTTCTTGTCTTGTTAAGATAATAAATTCAATTCAAGTCAGGAGACCATTCCATATCCACATCGCCTCCCTGTGGCGGGTCAGGTTCCGCAGGCGGCTCAGTTTCTTGGGGAGGTTCCGGCGCAGTCCATCCGCCATTGTCATCATCATCGTCATCATCGTCATCATCGTCATCCGGGTCCGGTTCAGGTACAGGTGTCGGGGTAATCACTGGTCGGGGTGTAGGTGTAACACTTGGTTTGGGCGTTGGTGTCGGAACAGCAGTAGGCACCGGTGTAGGTGTTGCCACAGGATTCCCCTGTTCATCATACGTAACAGTGCTCACCTTATAGGTAAATCCCTCCCTGTTTGTCCACAGGTCAAAGGCATCCCCCTCCACTCCCACATAAGAAGATGTGGTAAGTTCTCCCACATAATGTCCTTCTGCATAAGTTCCCTTCTCCCAGATAATCTCGCCAATGGCACTGTCAATTCGCCAGCTTTCAAACGCTCCGTCAGGCAATCCCTCCTTGGAAGAGGTCACTAACAACTGTGTTATGGTGCCGAATTGCTTCAACAAAATCAGTTTCCCCTCCTGGTTTTGAAAACATATATCTGCATAAAGTACACCTGACGAATCTTCACCTATCTGTACGGTTAATATCGGCATATCTCCCTGATAAAGGCTATAGCTTCTGCTGCCTGTATAGGAGCCTGCTGTCATGGTTTCAAACCAATGTTCGTTTTCCACCATATGAATCGCTTCGCCCAAATATTCGGAGACCTCCAGATTCCAATATAATGTCTGCAAAGACTCCTGAACAGCCGCCTCTTCCTCTTCTGTAATATCCACTGCAAAATGCAGCAGGCGAATCTGTGAGGGATCTGCTGTGGGATCTGCCGTAGAATCCACCACAGGTTCAGGTGTCGAATATACCGGCTCATTTGTAACGGTCACTGGAACTACGGACACCACACCAACCGGAGTACTTGCGGAACTGCCATCCGTTCCATTCATCCCCATTTGTTCACTTCCATCACCACAACCTGAAAGGACTCCAACAGATACAGCAATGATAGAAATGATAGTAAAATACTTCTTTTTCATAACGCTCCTCTCTTTTTCCATGTTACCAATTGCACAATAATCTCTACATATCACCTGTTTTACGAGTGCCGCTAAAGCTACTGTTCATCCGTGATCAGTAACAAGACTTTTACGAAAGCTTCTATGAACCACAATCATTGTGTATTTCCGCTGCTAACAGTACTTTCGTAGGCATCAGCATCAGCTATCAGTTGTTGCAGGAAATTGTAAGCGTCCGTTCCCGGTGCATAAGTGTTTATTTCCAAAAGCTGCTTTGCTAAAGAATAAATGCTTCTTGCCCTGATGGGACCGTACAGGGTAATCTGCTGCCCATTTTTCTCCAGAACAGCATAACCTCTAAACGCAAACTCCGTTTTGTAATTTGAAGACGGCAGTCCCACCAACACTGCAGTATACCGATGTCTGCCGTCAACGGTCTCAAATATAACATCCTGCTGTACACCGTTTGCATCAACACCGTAAGCCATACCCTGCTTCGTTTTCTCTCCGCCCAGTATCATAGGATATGTCCCTACATTGGCATGATTCATAATCAAAGTACCATATTCTTTTAATGTATAGCCATTGATGCCCGTACTGGTCAGCGCAGCACGCACATCCGTGGAAATCCCCGTCTTAAAACGAATCCCCGAATTTCCTGTAATCCTGATAGAGAAGCCGTGAACTGTCAGCAGATCTGCAAGCTCCGGTTCTTCCGTTGCCCTGTAGGCCACGCCGTCATAAGTCAGACTCCAGACATACATACCCACTGGCACACCTGAAGCATCATATCTATATGCTATAGCCGTTTTTGCATTTTTATCCGGCGCATCTAATACATAATAACCATTTCTAATCTCCGCCCCATACGCTACACCATCCAGATAAATCACAGGTTCTGCATATCCCTCCGGCACTTTCAGCGAAAGGTTCAGGGTTTCTGCTGGTTTCTCACAGGGAGCTTCTGGCATATTTTCAAAGACAGGAATCTTAAATACAAAAGTACTTTCCTCCAGAGGAATCACACTGGCGTACAGTTTTCTCACATTTGCTGATTCCGTCGTAGGCGCGGATATATTCTGCATATATTGATGCGTATGAGGCTTATACTCCCCATCCGGAACTACATTAAATTTCTGCAAGTACAATGTATCCTGCTTTTTCTTAATATAGTTGGCTGAAATGAAATTCGCTCCGCCCAAAATAGATGTATAAGCATTATTCCAAACTACCTTATTGATTGCCGGGTTTTCCATCGCCGCATATTTCAAACCGCTCTCAATAACCTCTTTCCTGGTGGTACCAGACGCCCCCACATTAAAATAATTGTATAAATTCTCGTATCCCGGATATGTACCCGAAATCAGCGGTGAATCTCCCTGAACGCCCTGCTCCTGAAGCACACGTGCCGCCAAATGGAACGGGCTGACCTTTCTTCCCTCTTCACTGCCAATGGACCAAAAAATAGTTGAGTAGGTAAGATCGGTTCCTGTTGCGGGCTGGCTGTCATTCATAAAGGTACTCTCCAATAGCTTCTGAATTGCCTCCTTGGTATGATATTCCTCGTTGTAGGTGAGAAGCTCAAATTGAAAAATAGAACTCTCTGTCAACGCATTTCTGGGGTCCATATATATTTTCAGCACCGCTTCTGTGGCAAAATACCAGTCTCCACTGTCATAAAGCCCTGCTTTCGCCCATTCGGGAAATGTTTTATAGACAAGGCTCTTGCTACCCTGAAGCTGGCTGGCAATGACCTCATTCCAATCCATCCCTGTAACCATCTTGGTAAAAATCCAGTTAGGATGGCTCTCCTTCAAAGCATATAATGCCGGTCTATAGCTCTCAGGGAATTGCTCAATATCGGGATAAACCAGCTTGTCCGATCCATCTACGGCATAGACCGATGCCTCAGGGTTCAGACCATAATTCTTCTCCCACTCCAGAAACCTTGCATCGGAAACAGCGAGAAAGGTGCGGGGAATATATCCGTAATATTCTTCCCCATTGTATAACAGATTTACATATTCCCAAACTTCATAATTATCATCCACATAGACATCAAGTATATTTACAGTCTGACCACTGAGTACCGTGACCGTTTCCTGGCTGTCATAGGACGGCTCTTGACGAATGGGATATTGATCACTTAGATAGACCACTGCCATAATATCCCTCTGTGCAGCAATTTCATTCAAAGCCTCTCCTGCTTCGGTTATCAACTCCACTATCTCGTCATCCATCTCTTCCGAAAAACGTTCTGTCAATGTACGGCTCTCAGATGCCTCCGCCTTCAGAGCAGGAAACTCACCCACCCCGCCCAGTGTGCTGAGCACCACTGCAGCCGACAGCAAAAGGCTGCCCGCCCACTTTTGAAAAGTCTTCTTATTTTTTAGTTTTCTTTTGTTTTTCAATTTATGAGTCATTTGTAATTCTTTTCTGTTTTTCATAGTCATACCCGTACCTTTCCTTTTCACATGACCCCTGCCATGTGGGAATAACGCCAGACACGTACCTTTCAAATATATGTCGGTCTGTTCCGGAATGTTGCCAACCCTAGAATAACATAGTCCATCCTTATAATCAAGTAGTTAGATTCTGTCAATTTATGTCATATCAATTTCCATGTTACTGTTCACTCCGTGACCAGTAACTGATGCACAGAAATCGCAAATGCAGC
>CAMWLE010000029.1 GCA_947175015.1 uncultured bacterium | reverse complement strand
TTTTGTTAATGAACGCCATACGGGGTACATTGTAGGTATCAGCCTGACGCCATACGTTTTCAGACTGAGGCTCCACACCACCTTTTGCGCAGAAAACACCCACAGCACCATCCAATACACGAAGGGAACGCTCTACTTCCACCGTAAAGTCAACGTGGCCAGGAGTGTCAATAATATTGATTCGATGCTCCAACGCGCCGGGCTTTGGCTTCGTTTCCTGTTCCATCGTCCAATGGCAGGTTGTCGCTGCTGATGTGATGGTAATACCTCTCTCCTGTTCCTGCTCCATCCAGTCCATGGTAGCAGTGCCTTCATGAGTATCACCAATCTTATAGTTGACACCAGTATAATACAGAATACGCTCTGTCAATGTGGTCTTACCAGCATCAATATGAGCCATGATTCCGATATTCCTGGTTCTCTCTAACGGATATTCTCTATCAGCCAAGATTTTTTCCTCCTTTACTTACTTCAAAACCAAAGAACACACAAAAATAGGGTCACGGCATTTCCAAAAGAAACTCTCTAGAACCTGTAATGTGCAAATGCCGAGGCATTTCCAACGAAAACTTTCTAGAACCTGTAATGTGCAAATGCCTTGTTTGCCTCCGCCATCTTGTGCATATCTTCTTTTCTCTTGACTGAGGCACCCGTATTATTGGATGCGTCAAGAATTTCATTCGCCAGTCTGTCCTCCATCTTCTTCTCACTTCTCTTGCGAGAGAACATGGTCAGCCAACGAAGGCCTAACGCCTGGCGTCTCTCTGCCCTTACCTCGATAGGCACCTGATAGGTTGCACCACCGATACGTCTGGCCTTAACCTCCAGAACGGGCATGATATTGTTCATAGCCGTCTCAAATACTTCCAGAGCGGGCTTACCGGATTTTTCTTCTACTTTTGCAAATGCACCATATACAATCTTCTGCGCAACGCTCTTCTTGCCGTCAAGCATAATATTATTCACCAGCTTGGTCACGAGCTTGCTATTATATAAAGGATCTGCTAATACATCTCTTTTCTGAATATGTCCTTTACGTGGCACGGGTCTTCCCTCCTTATTAATCTGTGCAGATAACTGCACTTGAATAAATCATCGGTACTCACATGTGTTTCCCCAAGTGTTCGCGCTGTAATCTGTATGACAGAACTCCAACACTTTTCTTAGTTTCGTTTTTGTGGTACGAAATTGTCACAAAGTGACAACAAGACGTTTTGAACCTCAGCTTACAAAAATCATTTTCCAGAAATCACTTTCAAAAACCTTCTTTCCCTGAAATTCACCTCTGAAAATTTATTTCAAAAAAGTTAACTTCAAAGAAATTTACCTTGAAGACATTTATTTCCAGAAAATTTGTTCTAAATTACTTCTTTGCAGCCTTAGGTCTCTTAGCGCCGTACTTGGAGCGAGCCTGCTTCCTGTTGGCAACACCTGCTGTATCGAGTGTACCACGGATAATGTGATATCTGGTACCAGGCAGATCCTTTACCCTGCCGCCGCGGATCAATACAACACTGTGCTCCTGCAGATTGTGTCCTTCACCGGGAATATAGCTTGTCACTTCAATTCCGTTGGAAAGACGTACTCTGGCGATTTTCCTGAGAGCTGAGTTAGGCTTCTTGGGAGTCGCAGTCTTCACAGCAGTACATACGCCGCGCTTCTGAGGAGCGGATGCATCCGTCGCCTTCTTGTGAAGGGAATTGTATCCTTTCTGCAGAGCCGGTGCCGTAGACTTCTTTACGGAGGTCTCACGTCCTTTTCTTACTAACTGGTTAAATGTTGGCATTCTGTTTCACCTCTTCCTGATATATAATATAGTAGTTTGTCATGCGCTTACGGAACATATTACTGGTACAAAAAAAGCACATCCACACGCACGCCTTATTATTATAGCTGTTCATGGATGTGCTGTCAACAATTTTTTCTTCTTTTTCGCCTTTTCTTTGACTCTAACTTGGCTTTCGTATCTGATGCTTTTGTACCTGCTGTGCTTCATGCGACAGTCGCTTCGTGTATCTCATAAGAAACAACTGCTTATTTTATATCCCTTCCTTAGTGATTCAATCTTTCCCCCTTCATCCAGCTCAGCTCATATCTTCCTCCGATGGCTTCTCGTAGATAGCTGCAATTTTGAAATGAGTCGGTGTTTTCCCGCAAACATATGCAAAGCTGACCTGCAATGTCCATTCGCCAGGCATAACAGAAATAAACGGTTCGTATAACCAATCGCTGATATTATCCACTCAAGCCCCCAGACTCTTTTTCATATTCTCATACTCTGTCTGAATGAGCTTGAATGTCTCTTCATCTCCGGCTTCATTATCCGGATGATATGTTTTACAGAGTGCCTTATATCGCTTTTCCAACTTCCCGGCCGAGTTGCAGCCGGCAAAGAAACCACCTTTACCCTTACTTTCTTCCCGTCTCTCCTGTGCCTTCTCACTGCGCCTCCTGATAGAATTCTTCAATTTATCAGCCTCTTGTATCCGGGAAACATACTTCTCAAAAACCTCCAATGGCACTTCTCCATGGTATTCGCTGAGTTTCTCTGATATTTCCTGTAAAATTCCCGCATATTCACTGAGCTCGGAACGCAGCATATAATCGTCGCTACTATCTATGATCGGTGAAAGCTCCTGCACAAAATCGTCAAAGCTCTCAATATGCCGCTCTAAAATTTCCGCAGCTTCCATACATTGCTGGCGTTTTTTATCATCAATATCGGGAACTTCCTCGTAATCCACCTGTAATTCCTGCCATTGTTCTCTGACGTTTTTCACATACGCATCATAATGAGAAGTTGATAGCGACATTTCTATGCCCCACTGGTTCCATTCCACCCCAAGGGATATCAAAACAGAACACATTCCCAAAGTCATAGCGGCATATAATACCACACCATACACAATTTCAAACGCAGGGAACAACTTCAGATATGCCGGCAAACCAATTCCAAAAGTTTCCACCACCTCAGCATGAATCAAATAAATGCCACCCACTACAAGTACCAGACTGCAGACCACCAGCAGCTTCAACGCATGTGTCATGAAAAAAATCAGCACCCTGTTCACAATCCGCACCATTGTAAAGAACAAACAGCCCAAACCATACAAAAACCGGTTTCCATCCCCGCTGACTTCCTCATATTCCATTTTACATTTATGATAAAGGGACGTGTAACCGGAATATGTCACAGAATATATGCCCTCCAGAAGTCCCATAACAACCCCTACCACAGCCATAATGACGGCCGAAGCCAATGACAGTAAAAAGAAAATAATAGCCGAAATAATACCTCCCAATATGATACACAATATCAGTATCATGATAAACTCCATCGCCTGCCCAAAATCTCTTACAATCTCAAACATCAGCGCAATGGCCAACACTACCAGTATCGTACCTATAATGGCGATTGCCTTTTTCATTGCCTTTGCAGCCATCTGCGCTGCAGTCGCCAGCAGTAACAGCGGCAACGCAAGCAATGCCAATATATTGATTTTGATTACTTTAACAATTTTCATTCCTATCTCCCCAGTATCTTATGCTTATACGCTTATTCATTTGCCATTTTGCGCCGCACGCTTCAGAAATGCTCACTCGTTATACATTTACCTCATCTCACTTCACTGTTCCCTGTCTCTATTCAAACACCGCAAATTCATAAGTCATTTTCATCACATATGATCCATTGGCATCGGTTGCAATCGTAATCTTATCCCCTGAAACCGTATCCAGATAAGCAGCCCGTATCTGCTCTACCCCTGCACCTAACAAAACGGAACCGTCCAAGGCATCCGGTGTGCCATAGCATCCGCTTTCCTTGTGCACAATCTCCGCAAGAGGCACTCCCACCATAGCGCCCCCCGCCAATATTGCATTGGTACTGCTGAATGTAACTGATTGCACCGCACATTCTCTCCAGGAAAGCTCATGATCTGTTTCATTCATCACAACGATCCCTATCCGTTCTGCCAGATTAGAAATACCTGCCTGTCCATATGCCCCCACAGGCTGATTATATTCAAAATCTACATAATTCACAATATCCTTGATATCAATCACTTCACCTTTCCACTGTACTTTGCGCGCAAATATCTCCTCCTTTAAAATCTGCGCAGATGCTTCCATCCACAGCACATTCGCCGCCAACTCTTCCGGATTTGTGACATAGACATCCAGACGGTTCTCTTTATCAGCTCCCACCTCCAGTACAGCCTGTCTGGTCGCCGCCTCCATATGGATATAAAAAGGTGATTCCGTACACCACTTTACCTGATAGAATCCGGGATTCAACATTGCCTCCTGCCGGAATCCGTTTTCCGCATTCAAATGAACCGCATAAGTACGCTCATTCACCTCATTATTAAGAAAAACTTCAATGTCCAGCTTCTTATGTATCTCATCACGAAAGGCATCAAATTCTGCTGGAACCGTCTCCAGCGCAATCACACAGGCAATATTTCCCTCATCTAATTTTCCGCTTGATGTACAGCCAGTCATCAACACAATGCAAAACAAAAGAAAACATCCCCACCTCAAACATTTTTTCATGTATTCTTCCTCAACTGTATCCACTTTTTAATATATATTTCGCACATTTCAGAAAAATTTCTGCTCTTTCAAAACCGCCACATACCTGTGGAGTGCATCCTGCCATGGGGGAAGTTTTGTGAAACCGTTTTCTGTCAATTTCCCATGATCCATTCGGCTGTTGGCCGGCCGCTTTGCCTTCGCCCCATATTCTTCGGTGCTCACCGGCACCACTTCCACAGCAATGCCCGCCTCTTTGAAAATCGCACAGGCAAAATCATACCAGGAACAGATGCCCTCATTTGTAGCATGATAAATCCCATACTTATCCGTCACCACCATATCTGCCAAAAGCTTGGCAAGATCATAGGTATACGTAGGGGAACCAAACTGATCATTTACCACCCGGATTGTTTTGTTATTTTTAGACAAATTCAGCATGGTTTTGATAAAGTTCTTCCCGTTGATACCAAATACCCACGCAATCCGCACAATAAAATACTTGTCCAAAGTATTTCTGACTGCAAGCTCTCCCTCATATTTGGTCCGCCCATAGACACTCTGCGGATCACAGGCATCCTCCGGCTTCCAGAAATGCTCTCCCTGGCCGCTGAACACATAATCTGTGCTGATATACAGCATCTTGATATCCAGTTCTTTACAGATATTTGCTATGTTCTGCGGGCCGTCCGCATTTACCCTGCGGCAGGCAGCTTCATTCTCTTCCGCAGCATCCACTGCGGTATACGCCGCACAATGAATCACTGCATCCGGAGCTTCTTTCCTGATGACATTGTTCACACTTTCCGCATCTGTAATATCCATTTCATCAATGTCCACGCCCACCGTCTCAATACCGCGCCCACTCAACTCATTTACCACATCATAACCTAACTGCCCTTTTACACCCGTTACAAGAACCTTCATAATTACCTCCTACCCTATCCTTTCTTTTCACCTTAGATAACAGTTCAGACAGGTTAGGGAACTGTTACCAGCTTAGACTCATTCTAACATAAATGCGGGTGAAAAACAATTGACTTCCAAGAATAACTTCAATCGTTTCTCAATCCCGCAATCTTAACCCCATGAAATGTATATAAAAAATATAATAAAGTATCGAATCACTCCCCAAGGAGCCTTTCTTCCGCCTCAACAATTGCCTCAAAACAAATATCATCCTTCTCCAATGTCTTTCCCCCGACGCTGCATTGATACAACACCTTCTCCTTGGCCTGTTTCCACAACGCAATATCCCTGGCAAGCACATCACTCTCCTGCCCCTGATTCCGCAAATATCCCTCCATCGCTTCCCGCCTGTTCAGAATACTTGTCATTCCATTCAGAAATTCTTCTCCTATGGTATGACTCCCATATGCCTGTACACTGGGATGGAACACCTTTCTGTCCAACACGAACTTCCCCTGTTCCAGCATATCTTTTATCTTTATGAGCGCAGCCCTGCCTCCCAGAATGGAAAACGAATCATTCTCCGGTGCACGTGAGGCGTAATTATCCTGAAAATTAGCTTTGGACTGCCTCAAGATACGTTGCCCCAATTGACCGCCATGATCCATATCCTCTTCGTGAAATTCCACGAAAAACAAACCCAGGTAAAGTTCAAATGCCCTGTAAAACTTTTCTTTGGGGTACATACCAATATCCCGCCGTCCCCCGGCATGGATATAATACTTTCTGTTAATTTCATTGGGCTGTTCTATATAATAATAATTGTCTTCATCTTCACCGATAATAAGGAACACATGCCCCATTTCAGGGAACTTCCCATAGTCAAATGTATCATTTTCCCCCGAAGCTTCGTTATAATTTTTAGAAAATTCCAGATGCCCGTCGGCTGTTCTGACAATTGCATACCCATAAGTAACCAGCGAATGTTTCAACGCTGCTATGGCTTCTTCTCTATGATATACAATCACCTCTTTCCTGAAAATCCATGGCTTTCTTCCCAGCCCTGTTTCATTACATTTCAAGGCACTTCGGGTAAGATATCCTTGCCTGTCATACCTCACATGGAAGGACAAATCCTCAATAGCCATGGCATAATAATCTATTTCTCCAGGATAAATATTTTTCATAATAATAGCCGCCAACTGTTCCAGGCAGTTGCCCACCATGGCAACTTTCTCATCCTTTTTCATATTGCTGTCATAAAAATAATCCCTTTCCAGGAAATTTCCTTTCATCCTGCCACCCACATTACCGCCTTGACGCATCTCAAATCCCCCACTTTATCCTGTCATATACCTTAATCATCCCATATCCCAGATTTCCAAAAACCTTTACGGTAGCCTTTTTCACTTTATATTCAAAAGGAACCCAGGACCCCCTGAAATAATGGATAGAATATGTATTCTCGCTGATATTGATTTCCTTACTACCATACTGCTTAGGACAGAAATACTCTGTGGGATATATCACGCAATCCTCCAGGTACTGAACCTCACATCCATCCTCCATCCCAAGCGACTTCAACACCTTTGTATTCTTTTTCGGGCAGGAAGTCTGATCAAACTGCCCGTTTTCCAACACAAAACCACCGTTTTTATATTCCTGCAAGAGCAACTCCACGACCTTGTTATGTCGTTCCGCACCAAACCCAAGCCCCGTGGACACCCTTGCATCCGTCTCTTTTGCGAAAAAAGCCTTCTGCGACAGAAGATCATCCAAAGGTTTCAACAGTTCCACATCCGTATCCAGATAAATCCCCCCGCACTCATAGACAGCCATCAATCTTACTACATCCGTTACAAATGCCCACTTTTTTCTCTCATATGCCTCTTGCAGAAAAAGGTTTGCGCCAAAATCCGTATTTTCCTCATTCCAGCATATCAGTTCATAATCCGGGCAATATTTTTTCCAACTCGCGATACACTGGTTCACCAATGGCGGCATTTTTTTACCCCCATACCAGCAATAATGAATTTTCTTCGGAATCATTTCACACCCTCGTCCTTATATTTTCCATTGTATCTTTCTTTTGATTTTCATGACTTTGTATTTTATATTTTTGCTTTTTAAGCTTTGCAAATTATGAATTTTTCACATTTCCATAGCTTTTCCTTCTCGCCCCTTCATTTCTTTCCGTTTTTCGCTTCTCTCCACTTCCTATCATGTTACATTTCCTGCTTTACGCTGCATTTGCCATACTTGCTGCTAATCCATGCTGCTTTTACCTTATCCCTCCATTTTTCCTCCCTATCATAAAGGACATCAAGGTAAGTATGCAAGGCATTTAACTTTTCATCAGACGTCTCTTCCGTCAGCAGCAAATGAATGAGCTTTAACCTGTAATTCTCCCATCCGTCCACAATTTCATTCAAATCACTTTCCAACCCGCACAGCCTGTTATCGCCATATTTTTGTCTGCAGAATTCCATATAACGAATAAATCCCCAATGCTTTCCCGCAATATGTCTTACTTGCAGAAACAAAGGCGAAATCCCCATGTCTTCCGGTGCGTACCCTTCTATTCCATGCCGGATAGCAGCACTGTTCTTCAAGTTGCGCATCAAAAGTTGATATTCCTGTATATATGCTTCCCTTGTAATCTTGTTCACAATATCCTGAGTCACCACATGATAATCAATACCACCACATCTCTTCTTTTGAAATGCGTATCCTTGTAAATAGCAATATGGCAGCATTGCTATTTCTATCCTTTTCTCCTGATTTACAGTCACATTAGGATCCGTACAATACATATATTTTTCATCATATCCCCGCAACAAGCATACATGAGAATAATGATATTTCCCATATTGTCTCAGATAAGGAATATGATATGTATCCACTTCCACCAGTACCGGCACCCCTTCATCCAGATATACTCTTATCTTTTCAAGTTCACAATCAGGCATACTATCGCACTCATACCCAAATACACCCGTCATAATTTCCGGTATCGCTATCTCTGTCATGGCAATTTCATTCTGCTTGCGCGGATCAATATGTATTTCCAATGTCTCTCCAAGCAGAAATTCGCTGTCATCCCCATAGTAATCCATGATGGTGGCATAGGCGTTCTCAATACAACTGACACCTGACCATTTTATCCCTTCTGCCATTCCCTCAATCATATTCATGACTTATCCCCTTACCCTCTTTGGACAGCTTAGAAATTCTTTACACACTTACACCCATGTGTCCGCCGTGAGACAACATACCGTCCAAAGTCTCCACAATCAGATTAACGGTTTCCCATTTTTTCACCACCAATAACTCCTCCGGCACCTCTACATGAAACGCTTTCTCCAGACATACAATCATTTGGATAAACGCAAAAGAATCCATACCGTACGCTTCCAGCAATTGATCTCCTCTGATTTCCTCCTTCCCTTTTGCCTCTGGCAGGAAATTTCCCTCCGTAATCAATGATAATACCTTCTGCTTTATCTCTTCCTTTGTCATATTAACTCCCTCTTCCCGCCGCCAACAGGCATGTGCATCCAAATAAAATATGCGCCCCAAGCTGTCCAGGCAGCTCAAATCCAAATAACAAAGCTCTGTACTTTTCCATAGATTGTTCTATGATATCCGAATTCTCTTCCCCATTTCCGTATAATGAAATCTATCCACCACATCAATTTTCTTCGGCACCTTGTAGGGTTGCAGATGCTCCATGCAAAACTGAAATACTTCTTCCAAATCCAATTCACCGCTGCCAGCCCTTACAATATACCCATGGGCATATTCCCTGCCGTCTTCACATTCTTTCACGACCTTAGCTGCTTTTACCGCCGGGTGCTCTAACAGTACATTCTCTATCTCCGCAGCGGATACCTTCATGCCATTCACATTAATGATATTATCCTCCCTGCCGCACACATATATATCATCCTTGTCAAGCCATCCATAATCTCCTGTAGAGATATAATCCCCTTTCTTATGTCCGCTATATGTATAAGGAGAGCGTACTTCAATCTTGTACATATCCCTGTTTTCCAAAATGCCAAACAGCGTACTGCACCTGACTTCCACATCCTTTACAATTTTACCCGCATAATACTTACCCTTGTCCATCTTACGGATTGCAATGACACCCGTTTCCGTACTGCCATATACATTGATTATCTCCAGTCCGCTGCCCTTTGCCTTTTCCCCTAAAGGCGCCCCACCGCAGATATACCTGCAATCCCCATTAAGCATATTGGTATCGCCACACAATAACTCTAAATACATGGGCGGCAGAACGATATAATTGTACTTTTTCTGCTGCATATACTTCATTATATTGGTGGGTGTCTGCATACCATTTAAATACTGAACTTTACTCCCGGCCAATGCCGCCGCTATACATACCACGGACTGTCCGAATTTATGACTGCAGGGTACCAGGCTCAGGATATCATCTGACTTTTGGAACCCTATTCCCTCCCACATTGCCACACCTTCCCAATAGATATTCTCCTCTGATACTCCACATGCTTTGGGTTCACCGGTACTGCCGCTTGTATAATAAAAATACCTTTTCCCACCTTCCGGCTTGTGAGTTCTATCACTTGCAAATTCATACATATGCAGCAGCAAACCCAGGAAATTTATACTTTTATGGCATACAGCCCCCGGACAGTCCAAGGCAAAATCCGAGAGCAGGCAATCAAACTCCTCCCTGTTCTCTTTCACATATTGCTCTTCCAGGGACTTATTCAAGAAGTGGACATCACATACAATGTCTTCCAGCGAAAGCAGCAAGGGCATCATGCACTGATTCTCATTCAATAAAATACCAACCCGTGTTCCGTCACAAATCCCCTCCCTCTTCCAGAACTGACTCCATTCCTCAAAATAAGAAGTCCCAAATAAGCTGTAGTCCACTATCCTATCTGTCAACACCATTTCATTACTATATTTTTTGTCCTCAAAATATTTACGGAATACCATATCATTTACCTGTTCTCTTTTTTACCGCCTAGAATTTTTCCATAAAGATATATTTCTCTGTTCTTGATTTCATTCAGATTATCAATTATATGTTCTGCTGCCTTCTTCTGACCTGTAATGTTATATTTCATTGCCTGCATTTTTACAGCTTCAGCCCCTTCCATATTCTCTTCCATGCCACGCAATATCTCATCTTTCGCGTCATATATCCCTTTCCTCTTCATAAATTGAAAACGTTCAAACATCAACTTCTTATGTTCAAAAAAGGCATGGAACAAACGGAGATCCAATTGCTCATCCTGACATTTTACATATTCTATTATTTTTCCATAAGTCTCAATCCCCCATGTAGAGTGATCATCACAGGGCAGCAGCAGGGAGTAGCGCCTGCTGGAATTGTATGAATCCAGATAATCTCTGAGCATCTCCATCACAAGATCCAAATCAAAAGTGAATTCCGCTTTTTTCCTGCGGTATAAAATCACAGAGTTATTCACATTATCCCGAAACAAAGCCAACAATCCAGGTGAAGTAAAAGCAGCACTTAAATCCTCCGCTGCAATCTTTATCCGGTTAATTGTCTGCCTGTTGTCAAAGTCCACAATATCCAGTGTTCTTAACGTATCATCATATCCAAAAATCATTACTTCATGGAGCAGAAAACTTCTCTCTTCATAACGTGTTCCCTTTATTTTAGAAACATCCGCTATACAGGAAACATAATATCCCTTATCTATAAAAAGTTTTATATTTTCATACAGGGAACCTGCTTTCATATTAACAACATCCAAATCCACATGTGTCTCTGTTATGTACTTACCGGCGGCTATCTGTCCCGGTCTCATTTCTATGGCCGGATAAATACAATACCTATGCCCCACACTTTTCTTAGCATAGTCATTATAAAATGACGCCTGAATAAAATGGTTATAAAACCAGTCCTCATTTTCATGGTCTGCCAAAATCATGCAAAGCGCAGCCGCCACATGCAGACTGAAATACATGGGAGGCGGAAAGCATATAGGGAGGCTCCTGGCCTGCTTGCTTTCCCTCTCCAGATACTCCTGAACTTTTGCGCATACTTCCCCCACATTACATTGCACAGATATTTTTAACTCTTCCATGGGCAACCGTTTCTGCAGTCTCTTCTCTATTTCAACCACAATGGCCATAAACCCCAGAGAATCCACGAACAAGTCGCCTTCCATAATCATGTCATCTCTGATCTCGCTTTTTTCAATATAACATTTCTCGCTGATTACATCCAGAATCAAATCTTTTGCATTCATTTTCTCACCTTCTTATCTGTAGCAGTTTTCGCAATTTTCTCACACAAGCACAGCCTTCTCGGAATCTTATAGTCAGCCATATTATCCCGGCAGTACTCATAGAACATTTTCCGTTCAAACTTTCCTCCGTCTTCCGGCACAATGTCTGCTGCCACAATTTCTCCTTTATCCCTGTCCTTCTGTCCATATACCCTGACTTCTTTTACTCCTGGACATCCCTGTAATACAGCCTCCACTTCCTCCGGGTATATATTCTGTCCTGCGCTGATAATAATATTCTTCTTTCTCCCACATATATACAGATAGCCTTCCTCGTCCAGATATCCCATATCCCCTGTACCAATCATGGCTTCCGGCGAAAGCTTTTCCCCATTCAAATAACCCTCCATGCGATTGGGACCTCCCGCATAGATTTCTCCGACACATCCGGGCCCGGCCCAAGCACCGTCCTCTTTCCTTATCCTGACCATCATTTCCGGAAACAACTTCCCGGCGGAACCGGGTTTATATGTAAAATCATCATCATCTTTCATACAAATGGGGCAGATTTCCGTCATCCCATAGGCCTGAATCAAACTGACATGTGGGAGTTGCTCCCGCAAGACTTTAAAATCACTTTCACTTAAATAATCACCCGCGAAAAAAACGCGCTCCAATCGCTCCAACCTGTATTTCCCCATTTGGGCACATATACCGAAAAGCCTCAGCATGGACGGAACCATAGCACTCGATGTAATATTCTCTTCTTCAAACAGGTCACACAATTTATATGGATCAAACTCACCTTCCGTCAATACCATCTGTGTCTTCCGTGATATACAATGCAGCATCTGTGTCTGCGCCAGTATACAGCAAAACGGCAGGAGCACCGCTTCTCTCCCTCCCTCTCTGCGCATAAAACGGCTGGATATATATTCCACACTGTGATACAGAGCCTCATGGGACAACTGAACATATTTTGAGTTTCCTGTGGTTCCCGAAGTGGGGATGATGACTGCCTTTTGCCGATTCCGGATCCCTTGAGGCTCTGTACCGCCCTCCTGATCCAAATCCATCTCATCCACATACCAGACCGGCATGGGCAGTCCCAGACCTTCCAGTCTCTCCCGAAACTTCAGCACCGACATGAAACCCACAATCCCACAAGCAACACTAATATTCCGGATTTCACGCCCGGATAATTTCGGATTGATTGGAACAATGGTATTTCCGCTATAAACAATGGCGAAATAAGCTTCCAGATATTCAATGGTATTATCCATCCATATTCCGATATTCGCTTCCCGATATGGGATATTGTCTGACAGCATCTTCACATGATGGCAGATACGATTGTATGTAATACTGCGCCCCCCACACTTTGCCGCAATGTCCTCTGCATTTTCATTTTTCATTAGTATGTCTGCTAGATTCATTGATAGTTCTCCTGACATCACATTCTTCATTCTTGTCCAACTGTTCCCACGCAAGCTTAACCATGATTCAATCCCCTTCAATCCCCTTTTTATTCAAATACCCTTTTATCTTATTAATTGTAGCAAAATTACGCATTAACAATTCATCATCTTCAACAGTAATATGAAATGTATCTTCCAAAACTACTATCATATTAATAAAACCAATGGAATTCAATCCTACATTTGATAATTGATAATCTCCGTCAATCATATCAATCTGATTTTCTTCTCCTAAAAACTCACCCACTATTTCCCTTATTCTGCTTTCTAACATTTCGCTTTCGCCGACAAACTTTTGCCCGCATCCTCCTTCTTCATTTTAGAAAACTCAAATTATCCAATCCCATCAACCCATTTAGGAATAATCCTGGAAAAATTCTAATAATCATCCAGAATTTCTTTTGCCTGCTTCATCATTACATTTATCTGTTCTTCACTCACACTGGCAGCCCATACTATCTTAGTAAACTCTTCCCATGGGTCCCCAAAATCCATTCTATCAAAATCAATTACATATAAGCTGTCATCATTAGGGTCAATAATAAATTTACCGGCAGCGAATCATTATAACTTATCAATAAAAATTTTTTCATATGTACTCCTCCATATACTTATACCATATATTCTTTCAATGCCTTTTCTACCGTCTCTATGCAATTCAAATTCTTCACTAAATACAGCAAAAACAATCTCCCGTTTTCTCCAATCTCGCCACCTTCATAATAACTGCATATCATAACTCCTGTCCCTTCCCTGTATAGAAATGGACCTAAAATTTTTTTTAACATGCGCAAACTGATATTGGGTAATATATTATAATATTTATAACATCTTTCCACATTATCCACCGCATTCTTAATTTTAGCCAGGGAAAAGTAGGATGATAACGAAAATCTACCATTAATTTCAATAACCGGGATCAAATTATCTTCCATATCCATAATTGCATCAATACTCAAAATACCCCAATATCCTAAACTATATAATTTATGCCCTATTTTATCAATACATTCATCTATCTTATTTCCAAGCATCTCCGTCTCATTGGCAACATCATAACCTCCCTCATAAACTCCATTTTTTACAAATTGCCTTTTTAGAGGTGATCGAAAGATACTTCCTTCCTTACTAATATAAAGCTGGTAATTTAAATCATATTTCACCTGACACCATTCTTCAAGAATACATTCTCCAACACATCTCTTTTTAAGAAAATGAATAAACTGTCTCGCTCTATCTTGATTCTGCAGCCAAAAAAGCCCTTTACCTGAAGCACCATATGGTTCTTTTATAACACATGGTACAAATCTTTCATCTTTACATATTTTCTCAATGCAGATTTCGATTTCCTCCGCATTATTACAGATATAACCTTCAAGAGTCGCAAAACCTAACTCCTGAGACACTTTTCTTGCATAGATTTTGCTGTTTATGGCTGTAATGAGATTAACATTATCCGTCATAAATAACTTTATGCCTGTAGCCTGCTCAATATCAACATCAAATTTTGTAACCCCAAAAGGCATCAATATGCAGTTCTCTTTATCAGACAGCTCATACAATAATTTAATGATTCTTTTGTTATGGTATATTTTTTCAGAAGTAAATTTATGCTGATTTTCTTCCTCCAATATTTCTATGCAGGGCGTTTCCCCTGTATATTGCATCAAGCCAGTTACAATTTCATAATCAGGTTCTTTTGACAATATTACTATGTCATTGGCTCTTGCTACTAAAAACAACAGTGTCTCCATACTTTGAACCAAATACTCTTCATTATTGCCTTTAAACTTCGACACTGTCATGTCGGAATTCGTCCAATACCTTTCACACCCAATATTCAACCACCAAATCCTTCGCATTCCATAGTTATCATATGGTGAAATATTATCTAGCCTTAACCTTTTCATACCCTTGTCCCCTTCTCAACATTAATTGTTTCAGTACCATTGTCGCATATTGCCCCGAATTCAGTAAAAACGACACGCTCATTTTGTATTTTCCTGTGAACAATTCATCTTTGTCAAAATCTGTACAGACCTTCCGGATTGGAATTCTAAATGAACGTCCCAATCTCACATTTATCCTTTTCAAATCTTGGTCCACAACACAATTCTGAATATTATATTATTTTAATTATACCAGACGTTTTCACTCCTCCTTTTTTTTAAATTGAATACCTCTTTTTTCTTACTGAAATACCATTTTTCCAAGTTTTATTCCCATTTCTACTACCAATACCGCAGTTTAATACAAAAATTGCCACCTTCGGTTTATTTTTTACTTTGTTCGTGTCTCATTTCCGAGAAATTTTTGGAAAACGGCAGCAAATTATATGCCGCTTGTAAGACAAAATATAGACGTGATTCAGAATCCTGGCCTGATTTATCCGGGCATGCGCCTTCAAATGAAACAAAATATCTATGTTAAAAAACGGACAGGCGTCAATGACATCAAAACACCGGAATATCGATTTGAAACGCCAGACAGATGGGCTTTGGGCCTCATTAAAGATGAGGAAACGTTCTTCAACAACGCGTTTTTCGCGCAGCAAGCAGATGACAATGCTGTTTGCTGCGCGATAAGTAAGAAACAGATCTTGGATTTAACATGAATCATTCCCCGGTTCTCCTGCTTTGCCCCCACAATAATTCTGGTAGGATACAGATTATCATAAAGCGCATGACCTTCCCGCAAAAATTCCGGTGAAAAAAGAATTCTGTCCGTATGATATTTTTCGCTTACTTTCTCAATATAACCTACCGGAATGGTACTCTTAATCACCATATATACCTGCGGATTCACCTTCCGCACCGCTTCAATGACCGATTCCACAGAACTGGTATCAAAAAAGTTCAGCTTCGGATCATAATTGGTCTGTGTGGCAATGATAACCAACTCTGCTTCCCTGTACGCATTCTCCCCATCGGTAACTGCCTTCAGGTGCAGTTCCTTTCCCGTCATATATTCCATGATCTCCTTATCCTGAATCGGAGACTCTTTGCGATTGATCATATCAACCTTTTCCGGTATAATATCCACACCAATCACCTCGTTATGCTGCGCCAACAAAACAGCGTTTGCCAACCCCACATAACCACCTACACCTGCTACCACTATTTTCATATCCTGATACCAATCCACAAGCCCAATGCCTGGCTTTATCCTTTCCTGAACATTTTTTCGCAGCATCCTGTCAACTTCGGTTTCCCGTCCTATCCGCTGCTGCAGCCGTCTCTTACAGAGGCACAAACAATTCGTAAGAAGAATACCTGCATTTGACATTCTTCTGTATATTGCTTAGAAAATCTTAATCCACTTTCCGTCATGCCACCTGCGGCAAGACCTCTTGCAGAGACACAAACAATCAATGAATCGTCGAAACCATTCATTTCCGAATACACTGTCCCTACAACAAAACTACCCGCCTTTATAATAAAAACGTGTCTGAAAACTCATTTCTGCAAGCTATACACCACTCACTTCCAAGAAATTCATTTTCAGACACGCCTTGACCAATCTGTCAATTTTTATACAATCATGGAACTATGAATGACTGCCTATTCCACTATATCCGCTGCGGCAACTGTCTCCAATGCCCCCACCTCGGGGTCATCCTCATCCATGTCCTGAATATCATCCGACATTTCCTCATCCAAGTCCTGTACATCGTCTAACATTTCGTCATCATCTACTTCATCCAAGTCCATATCACCTGACAGGTCAAAACCGGATTCCTCTTCCGTCTCTGTGCCAATCCTCCCTGACTTTACAGAATCTTCCGCAACATTCTCTCCGGAATAAATCACTTCTTCCGCAGCAGAAGCTGCTTCATCCGTGTTCAGTCTGGTACTGCGATACCGCTTCATACCGGTACCGACAGGAATCAGTTTACCGATGATCACGTTCTCCTTCAAGCCGATCAGGTTATCCACTTTACCCTTGATGGCTGCTTCCGTCAATACCTTGGTAGTTTCCTGGAACGATGCCGCCGACAAGAAGGAATTGGTGGCAAGTGCAGCCTTCGTAATACCCAGCAACACCTGTTTTCCGTCCGCAGGCTCTTTGCCTTCCGCCAACAACGCCTCATTCATGTCCTCATAATCCAGCACATCAATCAACGTCCCCGGCAGGAAATCAGAATCACCATTGGTTTCAATACGAACCTTCTTCAACATTTGGCGCACAATCACTTCAATATGCTTATCCGCAATATCCACACCCTGCAGACGATACACTCTCTGAACCTCACGAAGCATATAATCCTGTACCGCCCGAATCCCTTTGATTTTCAGCAAATCGTGGGGATTCACACTACCTTCTGTCAGCTCATCGCCGGCTTCCAATATCTGACCGTCCATTACCTTAATACGGGAACCATAAGGAATCAGATACGCCTTGGATTCACCGGTTTCCTCATTGGTAATGACCACCTCACGCTTTTTCTTGGTATCCCTCAGCTCCGCCTTGCCGCCGAATTCTGCGATAATAGCAAGTCCCTTGGGCTTCCTGGCCTCGAAAAGCTCTTCCACACGGGGAAGACCCTGGGTAATATCATCACCGGCCACGCCGCCTGTATGGAACGTTCTCATGGTCAACTGGGTACCCGGCTCACCAATGGACTGTGCCGCAATGATACCCACTGCCTCACCTACCTGTACCGCCTCACCGGTTGCCATATTTGCTCCATAGCATTTTGCACAGATACCCACATGAGAACGGCAGGTCAAAATAGTACGAATTTTCACAGCCTCAATGGGCTCACCCTTTTCATCCACACCCACACTCAAAATCTTAGCTGCGCGGCTGGGCGTGATCATATGATTGTGCTTTACAATCATATTCCCGTCTTTATCATAAATATCCTCACAGGAATACCTGCCTGTGATTCTATCCTTCAGAACTTCAATGGTTTCCTTCCCATCCATGAAGGCCTTAACCACCATACCAGGAATCTCATTCCTGCCCTCACAGCAGTCTACTTCACGGATACTAAGCTCCTGAGATACATCCACCATTCGCCTTGTCAAATAACCGGAGTCAGCGGTACGCAATGCCGTATCGGACAAACCTTTACGTGCGCCGTGGGCAGACATAAAGTACTCCAACACGTCCAGACCCTCACGGAAATTCGACTTAATAGGAAGTTCAATAGTACGGCCTGTAGTATCTGCCATCAATCCACGCATACCTGCTAACTGCTTAATCTGCTGGTTGGAACCACGGGCACCGGAATCAGCCATCATATAGATATTATTATACTTATCCAGACCTGACAGCAATACTTCCGTCAGCTCCTTATCAGTCTCATTCCAGGTCTCCACAACGGCACGATATCTCTCTTCCTCCGTAATCAGACCTCTACGGAAGTTTACGGAAATCCTATCTACGGTTGCCTGTGCTGCCTCCAGCATTTCCGGCTTCTTAGCAGGCACCGTCATATCGGAAATGGACACGGTCATAGCTGCCCTTGTAGAATATTTATAGCCTATGGATTTTACATCGTCCAAAACCTCCGCCGTCCTGGATGCGCCATGGGTATTGATAACCTTTTCAAGAATCCGCTTTAATCCCTTCTTCTCTACATGGAAATCAACCTCCAGCATCAGGAAATTCTCCGGTATGCTTCTATCCACAAAGCCCAGATCCTGCGGTAAAATCTCGTTGAAAATAAAGCGTCCCAACGTAGACTCCACAATGCCTGTAATCACTTCACCCGCCGCATTTGTCTTGGACACACGAACCTTAATTCGGGAATGCAGCGTACAAGCCTTATTCTCATAGGCCAGAATTGCCTCATTGACACTCTTGAAGTACTTTCCTTCACCAATTGCACCCGGTCTCTCCTGTGTCAGATAATAGATACCCAACACCATATCCTGTGAAGGCACCGCCACAGGGCCGCCATCGGAAGGTTTCAGCAGATTATTAGGAGACAACAGCAGGAACCGGCATTCCGCCTGCGCCTCCACGGACAACGGAAGATGCACTGCCATCTGATCTCCGTCGAAGTCCGCATTAAATGCCGTACACACCAGAGGATGCAGTTTGATTGCCTTACCCTCTACCAGAATGGGTTCAAATGCCTGAATGCCTAATCTGTGCAGTGTAGGTGCGCGGTTCAGCATAACAGGATGCTCTTTGATTACCTCTTCCAGCACATCCCACACCTGGGTATCCATTTTATCCACCAATTTCTTGGCGTTCTTAATATTCTGGCTGATCTGCTTTGCCACCAACTCCTTCATCACGAAAGGTTTAAACAACTCAATCGCCATTTCTTTCGGCAGACCGCATTGATAAATCTTCAGCTCCGGCCCCACCACAATAACGGAACGTCCGGAATAGTCCACACGTTTACCCAACAGGTTCTGGCGGAAACGGCCGGACTTACCCTTTAACATATCGGACAATGACTTCAAAGCCCTGTTACCGGGGCCTGTCACAGGACGGCCTCTTCTGCCATTGTCAATCAAGGCATCCACAGCCTCCTGCAACATCCTCTTCTCATTGCGCACAATAATATCGGGGGCGCCCAACTCCAACAATCTCTTCAAACGATTATTTCTGTTAATGATCCTTCTATACAAATCATTCAAATCGGAAGTGGCAAAACGACCGCCATCCAACTGCACCATGGGCCGGATATCCGGCGGTATCACCGGAATCACATCCATAATCATCCAATCAGGCCTATTGCCCGATTCCCGGAATGCCTCTATTACTTCCAGTCTCTTGATGATACGGGCTCTTTTCTGTCCGGAAGAATCCCGCAGTCCTGCCTTCAATTCCTCCGCATCCTTCTCCAGGTCAATGGCCTGGAGCAATTCCTTGATCGCCTCAGCGCCCATGCCAACCCGGAATTTATTTCCATAGGTTTCTCTGGCATCCTGATATTCCTTTTCAGAGAGAATCTGTTTATAATCAAGTCCTGTTTCACCTGCATCCAATACAATATAAGACGCAAAATAGAGTACCTTCTCCAGCACCCTGGGAGACAGATCCAGAATCAAACCCATACGGCTGGGAATACCCTTGAAGTACCAGATATGGGAGACAGGCGCCGCAAGCTCAATATGTCCCATACGCTCCCTACGCACACTTGCTTTGGTGACTTCGACGCCGCACCTGTCACAGACCACACCCTTATACCGGATTTTCTTATATTTACCACAATGGCACTCCCAGTCCTTGCTGGGGCCAAAGATTTTCTCGCAGAATAATCCGTCCCTTTCAGGTTTCAATGTCCTATAATTTATGGTTTCCGGCTTCATTACCTCACCATGAGACCACTCGCGAATCTTATCGGGTGAAGCCAAACCAATCTTAATGGCATCAAATGTCATGGGCTGATAAGTTGTCGCTTCATTTTTTGTTTCTGCCATTTTGGGAACTCCCTTCTACTTTTCTATTAGAATTCCTCTTCGAATCCTACTGCATCCATTTCAGGCTCCGCATCGTCATCATATACAACGTCATCAAAGTCTTCTTCCTCATCCTCGGAATCAATCAGTTCTTCGCTTTCCTCATCGAATTCCTTTGCCTGATATCCCATCTCACCAAGAGACCCCTGATCGTAATCATCATACTTGCGGTCGTCTCCCATTTCATAGCGATAGTCCATATCGCCGTAATCGATGGACTCCACAATCTCAACTTCGGTCTGGTCTTCACGAAGTACCCGCACATCCAATCCAAGCGCCTGCAATTCCTTCAGCAATACCTTGAAGGATTCCGGAATACCGGGTTCAGGGATATTATCTCCTTTGATAATAGCTTCATAGGTCTTGACACGGCCTACCACATCATCGGATTTCACAGTCAGAATCTCCTGCAATGTATAGGATGCGCCGTATGCCTCCAAAGCCCACACTTCCATCTCTCCAAAACGTTGTCCGCCGAATTGTGCCTTACCGCCTAAGGGCTGCTGGGTCACCAGAGAATACGGTCCTGTAGAACGGGCATGTATTTTATCATCCACAAGGTGGTGCAGCTTCAGGTAATGCATGTGTCCAATGGTAACAGGACTGTCGAAATATTCTCCCGTTCTGCCATCCCGCAAACGCACTTTACCATCGCGGGAAATGGGCACACCCTTCCACACCTCTCTGTGGTCTCTGTTCTCATACAGATACTCCATAACCTCCGGAAGCAGCTCTTCCTTGTGTTTTGCCTCGAACTCTTCCCACTCCAGATTGACATAATCATTTGCCAGATCCAGGGTATCCATAATATCATTTTCATTTGCACCGTCAAACACAGGTGTGGCCACATTAAAACCAAGCGCCCTGGCAGCCAGAGATAAATGAATCTCCAACACCTGCCCGATATTCATACGGGAAGGCACACCCAGAGGATTCAGCACAATATCCAGCGGACGGCCATTGGGCAGATAAGGCATATCTTCCACCGGCAATACCCTGGAAACCACACCCTTATTTCCGTGACGGCCTGCCATCTTGTCGCCTACGGAAATCTTCCTCTTCTGGGCAATGTAGATACGGACAGCCTGATTGACACCGGGAGAAAGTTCGTCGCTGTTCTGTCTGGTAAACACTTTCGCATCCACCACAATACCATACTCTCCATGAGGCACCTTCAGGGAGGTATCACGAACCTCTCTTGCCTTCTCTCCAAAGATGGCACGCAGCAGCCTCTCTTCCGCGGTCAGCTCCGTCTCCCCCTTGGGTGTCACCTTACCTACCAGTATATCACCGGCACGTACCTCCGCACCGATACGTATGATACCTCTGTCGTCCAGATCCTTCAGCGCATCATCACCTACACCGGGAACATCACGGGTAATTTCTTCCGGTCCCAACTTCGTATCACGTGCTTCCGCCTCGTACTCTTCAATATGCACAGATGTATACACATCATCCTGCACCAGTCTCTCGCTCAAAAGCACTGCATCCTCGTAATTATAACCCTCCCAGGTCATAAATCCGATCAAAGGATTCTTGCCGAGTGCAAGCTCTCCCATGGCAGTGGACGGACCATCAGCAATCACCTCTCCTGCCTCCACATGATCCCCTTTGAATACAATAGGCTTCTGGTTATAGCAGTTAGACTGGTTGCTTCGGGAGAACTTCGTCAGATGAAATTCTGCCCTCTCCCCATCATCATAAGTCATCCGGATGGTGCTTGCGGATACATAATCAATGGTCCCCGGCTTCTTTGCCACCACACAGACACCTGAGTCCACCGCTGCCTTCACTTCCATACCTGTTCCCACCACAGGCGCTTCCGTCGTCAGAAGAGGCACCGCCTGACGCTGCATGTTAGACCCCATCAATGCTCGGTTCGCATCATCATTCTGCAGGAACGGAATCAAAGCCGTAGCCACAGAAAATACCATCCTGGGCGACACATCCATATAATCAAACATGGCACGAGGGTACTCGGATGTTTCATCCTTATAACGGCCGGAAACGGTAGTACGTACAAAATGTCCTTCCGCATCCAGGGCTTCACTTGCCTGGGCCACATGGAAATTATCTTCTTCATCCGCAGTCATATACACCACTTCATCAGTGACCACAGGATTCTTAGGATCTGTTTTGTCAATTTTCCTGTATGGCGCCTCTACAAATCCATATTCATTAATCCTTGCATAGCTCGCAAGAGAGTTGATCAAACCAATGTTAGGGCCTTCAGGCGTCTCAATAGGACACATTCTTCCATAATGGGAATAATGCACGTCACGCACCTCAAATCCGGCACGATCTCTGGACAAACCGCCCGGTCCCAATGCGGACAGACGCCTTTTGTGTGTCAACTCACCCAATGGATTATTCTGATCCATGAACTGAGACAACTGAGAGGAACCAAAGAACTCCTTCACTGCTGCAGTCACAGGCTTAATATTGATCAGGGACTGGGGTGATATTTCATCCGTGTCATGGGTGGTCATACGCTCGCGCACCACTCGCTCCATTCTGGACAGACCAATACGATACTGATTCTGAAGGAGCTCACCCACCGCACGAATACGTCTGTTGCCCAAATGGTCAATATCATCATCATTTCCAAGTCCATATTCCAAATGCATATTATAATTGATGGAAGCAATGATATCTTCCTTGGTAACATGCTTCGGCACCAGCTCATGAACATTCTTCTTAATGGCTTCTGCCAGCTTCTCCGGGTCATCAGAAAACTCTTCCAGAATCTTCGCCAGCAAAGGATAATACACCTTCTCCCTGATGCCGAAATCCCTGGGATTGCAATCCACATACGTTGTGAGATCCACCATCATATTGGAGAGAACTTTGACATTCTTCTCCTCTGTCTGAATATATACAAAGGGAATCGCCGCATTCTGAATGGTATCTGCCAGCTCCGCAGTAACCTTGTCGCCCTGGGAAGCCAGCACCTCACCTGTGGAAGGATCGACCACATCAGCCGCCAGAATCTGATGTCTGATTCTGTTCCTGAGCGCCAGTTTCTTATTGAATTTATATCTTCCCACCTTGGCCAGGTCATATCTGCGGGGATCGAAGAACATGGCGTTGATCAAGCTCTCCGCACTCTCCACACTCAATGGCTCACCAGGACGGATTTTCTTATATAACTCTAACAGACCCTCCTGATAGTTCTCAGCAGTGTCTTTTGTAAAACTCGCTTCTATCTTCGGTTCATCACCGAATAATTCTCTGATTTCTTCATTGGAACCGATACCCAGCGCACGTATCAACACCGTTACAGGCACCTTACGGGTCCTGTCAACACGCACATAAAAGACATCATTGGAATCCGTCTCATATTCTAACCATGCGCCGCGGTTGGGGATGACAGTACAGGAGTACAGTCTCTTGCCAATCTTATCATGTCCGATTGCATAGTAAATGCCCGGAGAACGCACCAACTGGCTTACGATAACACGCTCCGCACCATTGATCACAAATGTTCCCGTCTCTGTCATCATAGGAAGATCGCCCATGAAAATCTTATGTTCACTGATCTCTTCCTTCTCTTTATTGTAGAGGCGGACCGTTACCGTCAAAGGTGCTGCATAAGTGGCATCTCTCTCTTTGCATTCTTCAATAGAATATTTGACATCGTCCTTACACAGCTCAAAGTCCACAAATTCAAGGCTTAGAGAACCGCTATAGTCAGCGATAGGAGAGATATCATCGAAAACTTCCTTCAATCCCTCGTCAAGGAACCACTGATATGAGTCCTTTTGAACTTCAATCAGATTCGGCATCTCCAATACCTCTTTTTGTCGTGCATAACTCATACGCATAACTTTTGTACCGGCAGTTGGACGTATTCTGTTTTTCTCCATTGACATTTCACCCCGTTCTTTCTTATTTATGTTACTGCTCACTCCATGGCCAGCAACATATTTATACCTCTGATACGGATGTGGGCAATCATTGTATCAGGAAATCTATGCCCCCTTATCTGCCACCCCGCCCGCTTCCGCAAAAAATAGGTATAACTTTGCACAATAACGCACTATCCATATTAACACAAATTGGGAAAAGGGTCAAGCAGATTTTTTGCAAAAAACAACGTGAAAAAGGCTGTTTTAAACAAACAGCCCCTTCCCGCTCCTAAATTGTCCGCCATCGGCAAATGGCGGACAATCGGCAGACAACCGTCAATCAACAGTTTCCCACCCTTTGGATTTCATCCTTACTTCAATGTAACCTTAGCGCCAACTTCCTCAAGTTTCTTCTTGATTTCCTCAGCCTCATCCTTGGAAGCACCCTCCTTGATTACCTTAGGAGCACCCTCAACGGTATCCTTTGCTTCCTTCAGGCCAAGACCTGTCACTTCACGAACAACCTTGATTACCTTAACCTTCTCACCGCCTATATCGGTCAGCTCTACATCGAATTCAGTCTTCTCTTCCGCCTGGTCTGCTGCGGGGCCTGACTGTGCTACCACAACACCTGCTGCTGCGGATACACCAAATTCCTCTTCACATGCCTTTACAAGTTCATTTAACTCTAACACGGTCATCTCTTTGATTGCTTCAATCAGTTCCTGAGCTGTTAATTTAGCCATTTTTATATCCTCCATTTTCATTGTTATGCTTTTCACATTGCTGAATTTCTTACAATGTGTTACGTTTTACAGCGCTATCCTTCACATACATCCGCATTATTCTGCAGGAGCAGCTTCCACAGCCGATGCTTCTGCACCGACACATGCAGCGGCGCCGCCTTTTTCTGCCAACTGATTCATCACGCGGGCAAAATTGGTTACAGGGCTCTGCAGACTTCCAAGCAGCTTGGAAAGAAGCACTTCCCTGGAAGGAATGCTTGCGATAGTTGCCATTCCTTTCGCATCGTACATGGTGCCTTCCACCACGCCGGCCTTGATCTCGAGCTTGTCAGCTGTCTTCGCGAACTCGGAAAGCACTCTTGCCGGAGCTGTCGCATCATCATTAGAGATAGCAACTGCGCTGGGACCTTCCAGATATGGTGACAGGCTTTCAAACTGTGTACCCTTGAACGCAAAGTTCATATAGGTATTCTTATACACTTTGTAGATAATACCTGCTTCACGCAGATTCCTGCGAAGCTGTGTATCCTGCTCCACAGTCAGTCCGCGGTAATCTACCAGAACTACAGACTGCGCATCCTTGATATTGGCAGAAATCTCATCTACAATAGGCTTTTTTACTTCAACCTTTGCCATTTTCTTACCTCCTGTTTTAATTTCGTATCTGTGCCGCCGGATATTTTATGTCATTTTACTTTCCTGCCCGGCAGCGCTTCACCGAATGAAAAACATACCAGAGAAACAATAGAATGTACACACTGCAAAGATTCTATTGTCATGAATAAAAACCCTCTGAGCAAAGACTCAGAGGGAAATCATCAAAACATATGCTTTCGCAACATTTCTCCTCGGTAGGATTTACGCTTTTGGCACCTACTGTCTTCGGCTTATTACAACTTTTAAAATTATACTAGAGCTTTCCGCAAAAGTCAAGCATTAATATTTCGCAACACTTACCTTTACGCCAGGCCCCATACTGCTTGCCAATGTAATGCTCCGGAGATACTGACCCTTTAATACGCTGGGTCTTGCCTTGACAATCGCATCCATCAATGCGTTGAAATTCTCCTGAAGTGCCTCTTCCGTAAAGGATACCTTTCCCACAGGCACATGGATAATATTGGTCTTGTCAAGTCTGTATTCAATCTTACCGGCCTTGATATCATTGATGGCCTTGGTTACATCCATGGTTACGGTACCTGCCTTCGGGTTGGGCATCAATCCCTTGGGACCAAGTGTTTTACCCAGACGGCCCACAACACCCATCATGTCAGGCGTTGCAACCACCACATCAAAATCCAGCCAGCCTTCGTTCTGAATCTTGGGAATCAGTTCTTCACCGCCCACATAATCAGCCCCGGCAGCCTCTGCCTCATTTACCTTATCACCCTTGGCGAATACCAGCACTCTGACGGTTTTACCTGTACCGTTAGGCAATACCACCGCGCCGCGGATCTGCTGTTCCGCATGCCGTCCGTCACATCCGGTTCTGATATGCACTTCCACGGTTTCATCGAACTTTGCCGCAGCTACTTTCTTAACCAAAGCAATCGCATCACCCGGCTCATAAAACACTGTACGGTCTACCTGCTTTGCCGCTTCGGTATATTTCTTACCATGTTTCATTCTTATACCTCCCTGCCCGTCCCAGCGGGCATCCAATCATAACTCCTTATCCTTCCACCTTAATTCCCATACTGCGTGCCGTTCCTGCGATCATGCTCATTGCAGCCTCAAGACTTGCCGCATTCAAATCCGGCATTTTCAGTTCGGCAATCTCCTGAATCTTTGCCTTGGAAATCGTAGCCACTTTTGTCTTATTGGGCACAGCAGAACCTGACTTCAGGTTGCATGCCTTCTTCAACAGCACTGCTGCAGGGGGAGTCTTCGTAATGAAACTGAAGCTTCTGTCTGCGTATACAGTGATCACCACCGGGATGATCATATCACCCTTGTCTGCTGTCCTTGCATTGAACTGCTTCGTGAACTCTACAATGTTCACACCATGCTGTCCAAGTGCAGGTCCTACAGGCGGAGCCGGTGTTGCCTTGCCGGCCGGGATCTGCAATTTAATATAACCTGTTACTTTCTTTGCCATTTTGGCACCTCCTATAATGTGGTATACCGTTCTCGTCAAATCTCCGGCATGGATTGCGCATGCGGTCTGCCGCAAACATGAATCACTGCCGGCATATCCTTTGCCCGCTCATTCCAGGCATTTGACCTGTACGGTGACTTGGCGCAGGCTTCGCTCCATTTTCCGCATCCGCCTGCTCCCACTATTACTGTTTGCAATCATACTGCAAACAGCCGTTTTATGTGCATAAAATATGCCGTTCTCCCCACCGCTCTTCAGGTACTTGTTCTCCATACGCCAAATACGGCCCGGGACTCATTTTTACACACATGTATCTCTAACCGCCTACGGGGCGGGAAATACCTTCTTCCGAAATGTTACTGTTCACTTCCGTGACCAATAACGCTAAAGCTTCCTGACCTCTGCAAAACTAATCTCCACAGGGGTTTCTCTGCCAAACAGTTCCACATTGATGGTAGCCGTCTGTTTGCTGTAGTCAAGTTTCTGTACGACACCCACTGTATCCTTCCAGATACCCGCCACTACCGCAATGCTGTCCCCTTCCACAAAATCTATGGAAATATTCTCGGTCTTGATTCCCAGAGGCTTCATTTCTGCCTCCGTCAAGGGCACCGGCTTGCTTCCCGGTCCTACAAATCCTGTCACACCGCGGGTATTGCGGACAACATACCAGGTATCATCATTCATCTCCATATTGAGAAGCACATAACCAGGAAACATCTTCTTCTGCACAGTCTTCCTGGCGCCATTTTTCATTTCCACCACATCCTGCAGCGGAACCCTGACTTCCAGGATCTGTTCTGCCAGGTGCTTGTTATTCTCAATCGTCTTCTCAATATTGGCTTTGACTTTATTTTCATATCCTGAATAGGTATGGACTACATACCATTTTGCCTCTGCCATTCAATCACCCTCGCTCTAAATTGATGTAATGAAGTTCACGCCATATTTCACAATGTAATCAAGAATCGCAATGATAACTCCTACAACAATCGAGATTGCCACTACTGCAATAGACTGCCTTAAAGTAGCCTGCCTGTCCGGCCATACAATCTTCTTGAATTCGGCCTTTACCCCTTTGAAGAAACCAGGGGACGCTTTCTTTTCTGCGGAATCTCCCATATTGACCATGCCTTTCTATAACAGTACATATGCTGTCCTGCATATGCTGCATTGCACAAATTGCTCTGTACAAGCTGCCTTGCACCATCCGCTTCGCAGATGGTAAAATGCACGCTGTTATTTGGTTTCTTTATGCAGTGTGTGTGTCTTGCAGAATCTGCAATATTTCTTGGTTTCCATTCTATCAGGATGTGCTTTCTTATCCTTGGTAGTATTGTAGTTACGCTGCTTGCACTCCGTACAAGCCAATGTGATTTTTGTACGCATTTTGCTACCTCCATATGTTCTCTCACGCCTCTTTTCAGACGCCCAAATATTTTAAGCACAAAAAAAAGACCTAACATCTTATCTCGTTTGTTTACTATACCATATATGACCACATCCGTCAATAGTTTTTTATATGAAATAAGTTGCCGGCACATTACCCGGTTGTCGGTGAAAATGTATTTTCCGCAACTACCGTTTTTCATAAAAATTCCATTTAAATACTTGTTTCTTATGCTAATCTGTGATATACTAAATCATAAAAAGCAGTAAGGGAAAAGATTTCATATATTAAATTTATATAAATCGGTTATAAAATTTCCTGTCCAAAGAAAGGAGGCATGGCTATGGGTCCGGTTACAAATGCGGTCTATAATAATTATCTCACCGCTTACACCCCAAAGCCACTGACAAAATACGATACCCACAAAAAAAGTGAGCTTCGCAAGGTGTATAATTCTATAGTTAAAATAAATAAGGAGGCTCCATGGTATCTCCCGACCACAAGCAGAGATACACAGCGATATGCGGTAGATATCAAGGAAAACGCCAGAGAGCTGCACAACACCATTGCGCAACTCGGCGGTCTGGAAAAAGACGGCCTGTTCAGCAAAAAAAGTGCTTATTCCACAAATGAAGACATTGCAATTGCATCCTATATCGGTTCCAAACGTCCTGAGGGAGATATTCCTGATTTTGAGCTGGAAGTAAAATCACTGGCCTCTTCCCAGGAAAATCTGGGGTTATTCCTCTCTGACAGTAAGACTACCCTTACGCCGGATACCTATTCCTTTGATATCGGCATCAATGATATGAACTATGAGTTCCAATTTGCCGTGGGGGAAGACGAAACCAATCAGGAAGTACAGGAACGTCTGGTTCGTCTGATCAATAACTCCAATATCGGCATCCAGGCTTCTCTGGCAGAATCGGATGGCAGAACTTCTCTGCGCCTTGTATCCGAAAGCAGCGGACTTCCGGAAGGAAAGAGCCAAATCTTCACTGTCACGGACGGCCATACCAGCAAGACCGCGGGAACGGTAGCATATTTCGGACTGGACTATACAAGCCGGATTCCTTCCAATGCAAACTTCCTGATAAATGGTGAAGAGCATTCCTCTACCTCCAACCATTTTACTTTTGATAAGCAGTTTGATATTCAGCTCAGAGGAATCAGCGATGAAGACAGCCCCATACAAATCGGGTTGAAAACAGATGTAGAATCTTTGACTGACAATGTATTCCATCTGGTAGGCGGCTATAATGATTTCGTCAAAGCGGCCTCTTCTTATCTGGAAACCCAGTCCAAGAGCAAACAACTGGTACGGGAAATGATGGGAATTGCTTCTGTATATGGTGTTTCCATGGGCTCCATTGGACTGAATCTGGAGCAGGACGGTACGCTTGCCATTGACCAGGATGTACTGCGCAAGACAGCCAATCAATCCAAAGATATCAATGAGACCTTCGGCTACCTGAAGAATTTCTCCAATATGCTTTTGCGCAAGAGCAATCAGGTATCCCTGAATCCCATGGACTATGTGGAACGAGTGGTGGTTGCGTACAAGAATCCGGGACATAATTTCATCAGTCCTTATATTACCAGTGCCTACAGCGGCATGATGTTTAATGGATATTGTTAAGAAAAAGACTTCCCTATGGGAAGTCTTTCTCTTTATATTATCTCTTTCTTCTATGTATATACTGTATATGCTACTCGCTCTCTTTCTTACTTTTCCGTCCCTTAGCCTTATACTTATCAATCTGAACAAAGTCATCCATCAGCTCAAGAACCTTGTCACGACCTGCCTGGTTCAATTTCACATAAAACTGCATCACACGATTTTCAAGCAACTGTGCTCCCAGGGAAGCATCTCTCTCCAAAGAAGAAAAATCCACAGGATTCAAACTCAGTTTGTCACACATTTTAATCACAGTGCCATACGCCATTCCTTCTATGCCACGCTCTAACGCAGTCACCAATGTACTGTAAGGAATGTTCATCTCTAATGCAAATTGGCGCACACTGCGGTACTGCCTTAATATTTCCTTTTTCAAAATTTCTGCTTTTGTCATTCTTTTTTCCTCCGCATCAAGCATCAAAACTAGTGTACAAGAATAATATACGATTTCACGTATGCTATTGCAAGCTTTATTCTGAAAATTAATAAATCCAAATGAAATTTTAGATATTTTTTATATTTCTTGCACTTCCCGTTTCTCTTACGACTTCCTTCAATCGCTCCATATCAATGGGCTTTGCCAAATGGGCATTCATACCTGCTTCCAAAGCTTCCTTGACGTCTTCTGAAAACGCATTTGCCGTCATTGCGATAATCGGTACGGTTCTGGCCTGTGGGTGACTGCAGCTTCGTATGGCATTGGTGGCCTCATAGCCATCCATCACAGGCATTTGCACATCCATCAGTATCATATCATATTGGCCTGGCGCTGACTTTTCAAATTTCTCCAACGCTTCCTGCCCATTACATGCCCAATCACAGTCCGCTCCAGCCATTTTCAGCAATTCTATCAGAATCTCCGCATTTAATTCAATGTCTTCTGCTGCAAGAATGTGCATTCCCACAAGGACATCATCCCCTTCCTCCGGTGCCTGTTCCTGATGATTCCTGACCTTCAGATGATTTACACCCATTTTAAGATTGCTCAGAAAGAAAGGCTTCTGCAGAAAACCATCGACTCCGGCCCTGATTCCCTCTTCTTCCAACCTCTCCACATCATATGCGGTCAATATCATAATGGGCACCTGAGAAGAAACGATTTTACGAATATTTCTTGCTGTCTCAATTCCGTCCATGTCCGGCATCTGCCAGTCAATCAGCACCAAATCGAATCCTCTGCCTTCCTCCTGGGCATGCTCTGCCATCCGAATAGCCTCTTGTCCTCCCAAGGCATACTTAATATCAACACCTGTGTCCGCCATTACATTCTTGATTCCCACACATATTTCTTCGTCATCGTCCACCACCAATAGCTGAGAAATACCCTGCTTCTTCCAAAAATCTTGATCAATCTTCTGTTCTTTGATACGCAGTTCCAACCCAATCGTAAAAGTACTGCCCTTGTCCGGCTCACTTTCTATTTTGATCGTGCCGCCCATCAAATCTACCAGATTCTTTGTGATCACCATTCCCAAACCTGTCCCCTGAATTCCCAGCGTCTTCTTCGTATCTTCACGGGTAAACGGTTGAAATATTGTTTCCAGATACTCCTTTGACATACCAATGCCATTGTCTTTGACAATAAAAAGAAACCGGGCATAATTTTTTGTATGCTGCGGTAGCTGACGAACGGTCATTTCAATCCTGCCGCCCTCCGGAGTATATTTCACGGCATTTGATAAAATATTAATCATCACCTGGTTAATCCGAAGCTGATCTCCCAACACTTCCTCATTACAGACATGATAGACATTTATCTTAAACTCCTGCCCTTTGGCCTTTGCCTGCGGCTGTATCATGGTTCCCAATTCATCCACCAACTCCGCAAGACTAATCTCAGTAATATTCAGTGTGGCTTTCCCACTCTCAATCTTGCTCATGTCCAACACATCATTAATCAGTCCCAGCAAATGCTGACTTGAAGAAGTAATCTTCCTTGTGTATTCCTGTACTTTCTCCGGATCATGTGCATCCCGCTGCAGCAGCGTGGAAAGTCCTACAATTGCGTTCATGGGTGTACGAATATCATGGCTCATATTACTCAGGAAGATACTTTTGGATTCGTTTGCCGCCTTCGCCGCCTCCAATGCCTCCTTTAATGCCTGCTCGCTTTTCCGCTCATGGGTTCTGTCAGACAGGACAGCCACAAAACGCTCTGTATGATTCACTGAGGTCTTATAGATCGTTTCAAAGAACCATCTGGATTCTCCGCTCTTTTTATGGTGCCGTTCCCCCTCACGCCGCAAGCAATCATTGCTCCGCATATTCTTTATGTTTTCATAACTGATAGTTTCCCCGTCATCCGTAACAGACTTCTCCAACACTCTGATATCCGACATAATCTCTTCCTGCGATATCCCCAATACACGTTCCACATTAGGACTCACATATTCTACGGTGTAATCCAAGGTAGTAAACATCAGAAACACATCATTCGTATTATTGGCCAGAATGCTGAAAAGCTGCTCACGATACTGGACATCATCTTCCTTTTGCCCGATTCTTATCTGCGTCCGCTGCCGCCAATAAATGAAAATTCCTGCAATGACAACAATTCCTCCCAGCAGTACGACAAAAAATTGGGAACCTCTTACTATTTCCGAAGCTGATTGATTTCCCTGGAAATCCCTGATACCAATGATATAATACAAAATGCCCACAATCAAAAATATCGCCGCCAAAATCACTGCAAAAATCACTTTACTCTTTCTCTTATCCATAATACACCTTTATCTTCATATATAGTCTGTCTGCTCACAATACCCCTGCGCAACAACAGGTCATTGCAGCTTCTCTGTCACCATATCGTCCCATAGCACCACAAGACGCATACGGGTAGTATATCATATTTATAGGATTTAGGATAGCTTTTTTTACTCGAAATACATGAAATAGTGTTCACCATTCACTAAATTTTCTTTCGGAAAAATTCCCCAAAGTGTACAAATTATGATATGATGTTGAAACAGAAAGTCTTATTTCAACATTATAATAAAGGAAAGGACAAATCATATGTGGATTGCAAATCATTGGACGGAATATGAAATATTGGATGCCTCCGGCGGTGAACGCCTGGAGCGATGGGGGGATTACCTATTGGTACGCCCTGATCCGCAAGTCATCTGGAACACCCCTCAGACGCACAGAGGATGGAAAGACAGGAACGGCCACTATCACAGAAGTTCAAAAGGCGGCGGAGAATGGGAATTTTTCCGACTGCCCAATGAGTGGAGTATTTCCTATATACTGGGAGACACCAAACCAGCTCAAACCCTATGGCCTTCTCCGCCGCGGCTAACCTTCCGGTTAAAGCCTTTCAGCTTCAAGCATACCGGACTGTTTCCGGAGCAGGCAGTCAATTGGGAATGGTTCTCCTCAATCATCCGCCAGGCGCAGCGCCCTGCAGAACAGCCTGTCAAAGTATTGAATCTCTTCGCTTACACCGGAGGTGCTACCCTTGCGGCGGCCGCAGCAGGCGCACATGTCACCCATGTAGATGCTTCCAAAGGGATGGTAAACTGGGCAAAGGAAAATGCCGTTGCTTCCGGTCTGGAAAATGCTCCCATCCGCTGGCTGGTGGATGATTGTGTCAAATTTGCAGAAAGAGAAATCCGCCGGGGCAACAAGTATGATGGCATTATCATGGACCCTCCTTCTTATGGAAGAGGGCCAAAAGGTGAAATCTGGAAAATAGAAGAACACCTCTGGCCCCTGCTCACACTCATGCCAAAGCTGCTGTCCCCGGAAGCCCTGTTCTTCCTGATAAACTCCTACACCACAGGCTTACAGCCGGCTGTTCTGACTTATCTGATCAACACCATTGTCACAAAAGAATTGGGTGGTCATGTGAAGTCGGAAGAAATCGGCCTTCCTGTCAAAACAAGCGGACTTATCCTTCCCTGCGGCGCCTCAGGACGATGGGAGCAAAATTAATTAACTTCTTAACAGCTTCTTTATGCAATTTTTGTTGTTTTTTGGTGTCGAAATAGATATAATAGGAACGATAGGTGATATACCTGCAAATGGAGGGTTAATAAATGGCCGACAAAAGAAACAAAGCCTCGGAATATGAGCATCATTTTTCTAAAGACAATGCTGCCTATGATGATGATTCCACTGATGTAGTGCAGGGAAATGATAAAGTATGTTCCAACCTGTTCCGTGCTATATCTCACGAAATGCGCAATCCCCTGGCAAGCATTGTAGGCAGCAGCCTTACTTTACAGGAAAACTGGGAACTTTTGAGTGAACTGGAAAAAATTGCCAGTGTAACCAAGATTTATGAAGACTCGGATTGGCTGATTGGTATTGTGGAAAATCTTCTGGCTGTCACACGCATGAGAGAAGATATTCCGCCCGTCCAAACCAATGAAGAGCTTGTGGAAGAAGTCATCAGCGAATCACTGCAAAAGTTGGAAAGACGCCATCCGAACTGTATGGTCCATGTTAAAATTCCGGACAATTACATATTTCTTCCTATGGATGCGCTCCTGATAGAACAAGTCATCATCAACCTGTTGGAAAATGCCCTGAACCGTTCCGGCATTACAACTCCTGTAGATATGTTGGTAGAAGAAGATGCGGAAAGCGTCTCTTTTACCATTAGAGACAATGGAACCCCTATACCAAAAGATATCCTTAACAATCCTTTTGAAAGCGCTGCTGCCTGTACTACAGCAGATGCAGAAGCAGGATGGGGAATCATGCTTGTCACATGTAAAGCCATCCTGGATGCACACCGGGGAACTTTAACAGCCAGAAATTACAGTCATGGCGCAGAGTTTATCTTTACTCTGCCAAAAACAAAAGAGGAAAACACATGAATAGAAAAATTAATATTCTGGTGATTGAGGACGACAAAAACTTCTGTTCCTATATCACCACCATTTTAAGCGCAAACAGCTATCATGTCACTGCAGCTCTGACCGGAAAAGAGGGATTAAGCCTCGCTGCCTCCCTTTGTCCTGACGTAATACTTCTGGATCTGGGCCTTCCCGATATAGATGGCTGTGAAGTGCTTCGCAGGCTGCGTCTGTGGAACCGCGGCCCCATCATTGTCGTCTCTGCCCGTGTCCTGGAAGCTGACAAAGTAGCTGCTTTAGACATGGGAGCTGACGACTATATCACCAAACCATTCAGCAATGCGGAATTAATGGCGCGTATCCGCACTTCCATGCGCCACAGCCACGGCAATCCGTTGGACAGGATTTACAAAGCACTTGACCTGGAAATCAATTTTGAAAAAAGGCTTATCACCATGGAGGGCAATCAAATTCACTTGACCCAGGTTGAATATCAGCTTCTCTCCCTGTTAGCTGAAAATTCAGGATGTGTACTGACCTATCGCTCCATTATGAGTGCCATCTGGGGTCCGTACATAGACAACAACAATCAAATCCTGCGTGTCAACATGGCAAATATCCGCCGTAAAATCGAAAAAAATCCTGCTCAGCCCCAATATGTATTCACAGAAATAGGTGTCGGTTACCGCATGCGTGAAAACGAATATGAACCAATCTCTGATAATTCCACTAAAACATGATACAACCAATATTACAAATGAAAAAAGGGGCTGCTGCTTACAGCCCCAAGGATTGAAACATCTCCCATATCTGATTTACCGTCCCCCTGCCTGAAAATCTTATAAGTACACCATCCGGGAATAAAATGCTGAAATTTCCTCTGGGAGTATTTGTATCTCCTCTGTCTTCATAAGAACGCACACGGCTCTCTATGATTTCCTTGCTGAAGTCTTCCCAGGTAAATATCGGATTATCAAAATCCTGCTGATATTCCTGCGGAACTGTTTCCCCATATGGTATCTCATAGAGCCTTACATCATACCTCTCCGGTACATTGATGTCAATAGTATCACAGTACTCTTTCTGTTCCATGTATAAATGTATATCATCCAGCCCTCTGCTCCAGCATATGGACAATTTCTGGCCTTCTTCATCCCAATAAGCAGCTTCAAATCCGTATCCTTCAGGAAGCCTGGCAGGAATGTATTCACCAAAAATCTCCATATCACGGGCTTCCTTCTCTGTCAGTTTCTCTGCTGGATTTAACGGCACACCACACGCTTCATCTATTAAAATTTTATCCTCCTCCTGCTTTTCGTTTTCATTTGGCGCCACGGACGGCGAGCTTCCTCCCTGATTTCCGGTTCCATTCGGCGCCACGGACGGCGAGCTTCCTCCCTGATTTCCGGTTCCATTCGGCGCCACGG
>CAMWLE010000028.1 GCA_947175015.1 uncultured bacterium | reverse complement strand
CATTTGCGATTTCTGTGCATCAGTTACTGGTCACGGAGTGAACAGTAACAACAGCAGCTCTTTTTGATGTGGTTAGTATGGTGGAGTGAGAAGTTTGAATAGAGAACCTGCCGAAAAAGTGAATAAAAGTATATAAGGCGGTTGCTTTTTGATATGCACTTTTGTATAATGAAGAAAATAGATAAGAGATGTTTGTATTAGAAAAAATTCTTATGGATACGATGCAGACAGAACAGATGAGAGATTCAAATGTAAGGAGGAAAAGAGAATGAGACGAGTAAATCGCTGTTTGTTATCTGGGGTATTGGCAGGAGTGTTAATCTTTTCTCCGGTGTCCATGGTTACAGTTTTGGCCCAGGGGCATCATGGAGGGAGCGGTGGACAGCATTGTGGGCAGAGTACTCCCAATAGTGTGACATATTATTACTGTGGGGGGCATGAAGCGCATCATCATGAAAACGGAGTGTGCCCATATGCGGGAGAAGCGGCCGGGGCAGTGGGAACAGACGAACCGTATTATTACTGCGGAGATCATGAAGCGCATCATCATGAAAACGGAGTGTGCCCATATGCGGGAGAAGCGGCCGGGGCAGTGGGAACAGACGAACCGTATTATTACTGCGGAGATCATGAAGCGCATCATCATGAAAACGGAGTGTGCCCATATGCGGGAGAAGCCGGAGTATCTTTGGCACCAACAGACATAAAGGTTTCGGACAATGGTAGTGAGACATCAGAATTCTTGTCGGCCATAGATAGTAGGGAGTTTGGGAAGAGACATAGAAACGATTTCGTGATAAAGTGTAAGAATATATGTATTGGTAGGATAGGGTATTAAAAGTAAAAAGAGCACAAGCTTAGAAATAGAATGAGTGAATCCATAAAACGGTTGCATTTGTAACAATTGTTGCAGGGATTGCAATAACGGCTACCATTGGGCAGGTAAAGGATTTCCTTGGGCGGGCGAAACAGTTTGTGGAATAGTACCATATCCATATGGATACCGCAAGTGGATGGGGCAAGAGGCGCATCCACTTGCGGTATCCTGCACAGGATTATTTCTTATTCTGTTTTAACTGTTCCTTAAAGGATTTTTTCAGCATATCTATTCCGGCTTTTTTCGTTAAATCGTTCTGATTCAATTTCCCCATTTTGATTGCTTTACATACTTCTATATAGGATTTTCCCAAAGCCAAGGTAATAATCCCTGCTGTACCGGCGGAGATTGCACCGCCGGCAACGGTACCTACCCCTGGGATCAATTTCAGAAGATTGGACGCCACTGTTTTTCCAATCACAGTTGCGCCGCCAACACCAATTGCAGCGGTGGCAAGGGAAGTGAGCGCGTCACGTTCAATGTCAAATTCAAATACACAGTTAATCGCTGCCATCATAGCCACCTGCTGCGCAATCAGCAGAGGCGCATCGGCAAAGGGGATAGGAATTGCACCTGTGACTCCGGTAGACGCAGTAAAGCCAAGCACGATATTGTTGGCCTTTTCAAACATTTCCTGATACTCATACTCCTGGATATCTTCCAGAAATTCATCCTCATAATCGAACTGATCATTTTCTGTCATCTAAAATCATCCTCCTGTCAATTTGTAAAATAGTGATCAATATCATCTTTGTTCCGCAATACAACTTTCGCCTGTACACCAACATACTCAGCCAGTGCTATGGAACCGGCAAAAGCAACATTGATATTACGGTCAAAGGCCAGTTCCAAGAGGGATTTGTATTTGGCAAGTTCTCTTTTGAGTTGGGCAATCACCTGTTGATACCGCTCATCAAGCATTTTATTGAGGTTTGCTAAGCTTTTCTGATAATTGACCATCAACGCCTCTTCCTTGGCGGAAAGATGGTCCTTCGCAATCTGATACATATACATACCTGCCATATTGCCAATAACTGCACCAAGAATTGGAACGGGAATCAACACCTGCCCCAATATGGAAGCAATGGTGCTTACTGATACATCAAGACAAAGAACCTCCGAGTTGACTATAAAATCTTCCATTGTAATAGTTCCCTGTCGGAGCTGAAATGCCTGTGCTGCAATACCAAAGGATGCTGTCACCAGAGCATTGGCAACTGCGGCTGGTGTTGCGGTAAAATTGGTCATTGTGTAAATAACCGCACCCCGAATACCACCCTGTGCGGTTCCCTTTGCAGTGTCTATGCCGACATCTTTCCAATCATCTGCCGTGAATTCCGCCAGGTGCTTCCCTTGCTTGCGTTTCTTTGCTATGCCGAGACAAAACATTATGCCGCCCTCCGCCACTGCTGAAATAGCAGTAGCCTGAGTGCCCTGTTTCAGTGAGGGTTTACTGGCCTTGTATGCTGCGTTACGTTTTTGCTGGTCACGTTCTTTGAGGGATTCTTCTTCCTGAGATATGGTGTCGTTGACAGTTCCTTGCTGAACTTCTCCATATTTCACTACGGCAGGGTGAACGTCCTTTGTTATGCTTAGGCCTGTTTCCTTTTCAAAGGAATCAATTGCCTCAAGCAAGCGCCGATCTCCTTTTGTTAAGAGGGTTGGAGAATTCTCCCTTAATTGCAGCACTCGCATTATATCGTCATACTGATCTTTCGGAATGTCATAGGAACCACCATTTTTCACGAACCAGGGATATTTTTCTATGTGCTGCCTGATTCCGTTGGCGTTTCCGTTCCCATTTAAGGTGGCTTTTACTCCGTTCAGAAATTTTGACTGAACTTGCTGGCCGTTTTTCAAGTAATCTTCAGGTGCGGTTCGGGCGACTCCCTCAAAAGAATACTCTCTGGATAGCCCTTCAACTAACCTTCTGGCATTGGAGATATAAACCTGGGCATTCTCTGCAATTTCGCCATGCTTTGTGGTGGTGCTGCCCAATATGTGTGCTGGGTCTCCGATGAAGTCTTTAAACTTCTGAAGTTCTGCTAAAGCGTTCTCCAAATTGATGTCTTGCGAGGCCAGTTTAGTAAGCAGCTCATTTATTCGCAATTGATTGATATAATCTATCCATGCGGCAACCGCCTGTTCTTGAGAGCTTTTTGCGATTTGCGCAACATCCATAGCGGCGCCTCCTTAAATCGTTTTATTCAGCAGTTCAGCCAAAGACAAGGTGTTGTTCACTAAGGTTCCAAGTCGGTATCGCTCATCATCAGACAGTTTCAGGTAGTTTGCGCCATGCAAGGATTTGCAGGATTCTACAGTATTATGAAGGCCTTTCATCAGCATCACAGTTTCTTCTGTGAGATTTTGAATTTTGGCACTGGTTTCATTTAACTCTGCACCGGCCATGGTAATTTTCTTCGCTTCGGAAATGGCCTCATCTGCAATTTTCTTGTTCTTATGTCCCAAAGCAAAAACAGAGGCCGCTGTCGTTATTCCGGTGATCCCCCAGCCGATGGGGCCAGCTAAGGCCAAAAGTGCCTGTCCGCCGGCTATTCCTGCACCACCTGCGGATAATGCGCCGCCGCCGAGCCAGGCCAACGCTGCTTTTGTAGCTGCCGCGCCGGTCAAGGTTGATATTGCGGTCCCGGTGGAAGCTGTTCCGAAGGTTGTGGCTACCCACATAGCTGCCGTGGGTGCCATACTGACCACAGCAGCTCCACCCGCTACTCCAGCGGCAACACTTGCTCCTGATTTGATAGCGGCCTCCAACGCTTCCTCAGCATATGTTTCCGTCTCTTTAAATGTTTCCTGTGCCGTCTGTATTTTAGAAATCTTATTGTCAAATTCTTTTGGACTATTGGCAATACTGTTTACCAAAAACGCAACCTCTTGGATTAGTGAAACGCAATGGCACCGCTTTTCATAAAGTTGACTGCCCAGTTTCTCCATTTGTTGTAAGGCTGTATTGTATTTGGTTACTGCTCGTTCGTGGATGGCAAGCGCTTCTTTTTTGGGTTTTTCATAAAGCATATAACGATCTCCTATCTGGTTTTCTATAAAATATCGTTGCAGTTCAGCCATGCCATTCATAAGTTGCCGGAATATCATTTTTACCAACAACTTACATGATTGGCGGCAGCATATTTCATGTCGGGCGTCGCCCTATAGAAATGATTATACAATTGACTATCATATTTATTATAACATATGAGAAAGACAAATACTATCACTGTGAAAAACGTTATAGAAAAATTAGAAAGGGAATAAACCATTTCTGATTTATTCCCTTAGCGAAGCATTAATTAATTGTAGTTGTCAATGCAAGGCTGAAACATATCCTTGGTCACGCCGCATAAAGGGCAGCACCAGTCATCAGGAAGATCCTCAAATGCTGTGCCGGGTGCAATGCCGTGTTCAGGATCACCTTTTTCAGGGTCATAAGTATAACCACAAGGATTACAAAAATATTTCTTCATAATGTTTCTTCTCCTTATTCATCATTTTATTTGACTGGATTTCATCCACAAATCTCTGTAATAAGCTTTCAAATGTCAAAATGTTTGCTACTAGCTGAAGTGTCAAGTACTTGTCCTTAGCTGAAGTATCTCTTTAACAAGCCCTCAAACGCTTTTCCATGTCTCGCTTCATCCCTTGCCATTTCATGAACGGTATCATGAATTGCGTCAAGACCCAATTCTTTAGCTCTCTTTGCCAGGTCGGTCTTGCCTGCGGTAGCGCCGTTTTCTGCGTCTGCTCTCATCTGAAGATTCTTCTTAGTGGAGTCGGTAACTACCTCGCCCAACAATTCAGCGAATTTAGCAGCGTGTTCAGCTTCTTCATAAGCAGCTTTCTCGTAATACATACCAACTTCAGGGTAGCCTTCCCTGTAAGCAACTCTTGCCATTGCAAGATACATACCAACTTCGGAACATTCACCTTCAAAGTTTGCGCGCAGATCCTTCAAAATATCTTCGCGTACACCCTGCGCAACGCCTACAACATGTTCTGCAGCCCAAGACTTCTCGCCCGTCTGAGCAGTAAATTTCTCTGCAGGCGCATGACAAACAGGACACTCAGCGGGAGCTGCATCACCCTCATGAACATAACCACATACTTGACATACATACTTCATAATAATTTATCTCCTTTTCTATAAATTATACTCACGGTCACAAAAACTTGCCATGTGACCTGACTTACGAGCGATAGCTGTCATGGTCATTGCGGCAAACTTCAACGCTCGTGAGTATATGATTGTGTTTCAAACAATTACCACAAGTTCCATAAAAGTAAGCCACATGACCTGTTATCTGTCCGTCAAAATCGGTGGCGACTGCATTTAGAATGTTTTCAGGGTGGTCAATATCCAAATCGCTCACATTGCCACATTCAGAGCAGATAAAATGATAGTGAGGTGAGGTGTCCGCATCAAAATGATCAACACCATCGCCCAAACGTAATCTATTGATTTCACCTTCCTGTACCAAAAGGGTAAGATTGCGGTATACAGTACCCAAGCTAATATTGGGATTCTGACGGCGGACATTGGTGTATATCATATCTGCGGTAGGATGATCCTTTCTGTTTGCCAGAAAGTTCTTGATCAATTCCCTTTGTCTGCTGTGCTTTCGTGCAGTCATGTAACATACCTTTCTTAATAGTAATAATCGTTACTGTTATCATTATAATATCTTTCAAATACTTGTCAATAGATTACGTATCAAGTTATACAATTTTTAGAAACAGTTAGTTGTATGATACTGAAATCATATAGCGTTGAAAAGCACCACAGTGGGAGCAATATGCTGCCGGCGGTGCTTTCCTGAGTGGTGTTGTCTTGTGGATGATAATGCTAAAACCTTATGAGATAGTGATTCTTTCCAGTCTCGAACTCAGGCGGCTTAATAGTTCGTTGGTGATTGTACCGCATTTTTCCGCCAATTGTCCGGCGGTATTTTCTTTTATTCCTGATTTCCCGATAATAACGGCAGTGTCGCCAGCCTTAACATGAGGAACATTGCTGATATCCACAATCGTTTGATCCATACAGATTCGGCCGATAACAGGTGCCCGATAGCCATCTATGAGAACGCTGCCCTTTTCATAGGACAATTCTCTGGGCAGACCATCTGCATAACCGATGGAGATGGTGGCAATGCGCATATCTTGTTTGGCGGTATAGGCCAATCCGTATCCAGCAGCTTCTCCGGCATACAATATTCTGGTAGATGCAATTCTTGTCTTCAAAGACAATACAGGTTGCAGGGAATTCCACCAGGTATCACTATCGCTCTCTGTACTTAGAACTCCATAAAGTGCGATTCCCGGACGAACATAATCAGCAGCAAGTGCGGAGAGCGGCATGTGCTGTGCTGTTGGCAGATGTAAATGAGAAGTATTCCGTTCTTGCTCTTTAAGTAAATTCAAAATACCATAGCTTGCGAGCATATGCAGTCCATGACAGGGATATCCTTGCTTCTTCAAAATCGTCACCACTTGATAAAATGCCTGAATTTGATTGTCTGTAAATATTTTATCCTGAGGAAGCAGGGAATCGGAAGCGGACAGGTGTGTAAAAAGTCCGTCTATGATCAAATGTTTCATCTGGTATACAGCTAGAATTTCTTCCATGTTTTCGCAGCGAAACCCCAGACGATGCATGCCTGTATCAATCGCCACATGGACATGGAGCGTCAGCCCGGATTGTTCCAATATTTGGGCATATGGATAATCAATGACAGTTTGTGTCAATTCATAGCGAACAAGCAACGGCAGATCTATAGGGGCAGTATAGCCTAATATCAGTATTTCACCTTTTATGCCGGCCTCGCGCAGAGAGATTCCCTCAGAAAGACAAGCAACACAGAAGGCATCTACATCCAGTTGATTTAACAGCCTGGAGATAACGACCGCACCATGTCCATAGGCCTCTGCTTTGACAGCAGGCATCAGGCGGCAATGTCCGGGGAGGCATGAACGAAGAAATTCCACATTATGGGCTAATGCGGCAGTATCCAGTTCAATCCATGCGCGGGAAGTAGAGGAGACTATGCTATGGGGGCGCGCTTGCCTTGAGACATTGACATCTTCCCTTCCCTGGGGATGGAATGTTTCGGGGGTTCCTGGTTTTCGCGGAGGAGTGTCCTCAAGGATTTCCGGTTCCGGCAAGCTGGAAATATCGACCGCCTCATTTTCCGCCAGGTGAAAAGTATCATCAGTCTCATTTTCTGGCATGTGAAAAGCATCGTCCATCTCATTTTCTGTTAAGCTATCAATATCTGTTTTCTCGTTTTCGGTAAGGTAAAAAACATCGGAGGAGTCGTCTTCCTGTAGGTCGAACATACTGGAATCTTGGTAAGTATCAGAACCTTTATTTTCCTGAAAATCAAAAGTACTGGAATCTTCATTTTCCCGAAAATCAAAAGCATCTGAATCTTCATTTTCCTGAAACCCAAAAGCATCAGAATCCTCATTTTCCTGTAGATCGAAAACTTCAAAGTCCTGATTTGGGTATTGCTTTGGGGTCTTTGATGATTTGGTTTGCTGCTTTTTGAAAACATTCAGTCGGCTGTTGTTCCGGTCGGATTTGTCTGGCACTGTTTCCTTTGGTGCAGCATTTTGAGCTGACCGTAAATTGGGCAGAAGATTTTCTTCTATATATACTATGACCAATGCGGCTGCTATAGATAGTATTGTCACAGTAAGATTAAGCACCACACTGTTATTCACCAGGAGATCTGTCTGTTTCAATAGTTTGGCAATGGCACGAACCACCACAATGAATGCGGGATGCAGCAAGTAGATCCATGTAGAGGCTGTGCGGCAGCTTTTTGAAGGTTTTTTTGGCAGATGCAGCAGGCATTGGTAGAGGAAAAACATAGTGGGAATCAAAGCCAGATACATACTGTCATGTCTCTGTAGCTGAAAATGGCGGAGGGTAAAAGCTTCAATGGTCATGACGGCGAAGGAGACTGTCAGCCCTACAATATAGGGTAAAAGCTCAACTTCATTGGAGTCTGTTTCCTGATTGCTTTCCAGTACAGACATCCATATGCCCAATACCAGGAACAAAGGTGCCATGAACAGACCATTTCTGGTATAGGAGAAAATCTGAAAGCCAAATTTGTATACGGCGTCCAAAACGGGGACTTTCTCTACCAATCCATAATAGCTGTCGCCAAACAGTCCGATGATATACAAAATGGCAGATATGACTGTCATTGTCCGCAGATGAAGCTTTCTGCTCATCAGAAAGATTAATAACATGCCTATAATGCAGGCAGGGAAATACCATAAATGATAAAAGGTACCATCAAAGATTAACAGGCGAAGTGCGCTGCCAATACTCATATCATGATAGTGGCCTGCATAAATGCCGATGGGTAGGTAGAGCAGGATGCTAAATATATAAAAAAGAGAGGTTTTTTTAATATATTTTATAAGTCGTGGGCCGTTCTTGCGGGATATTGTCAGAAAATCGGCTGCTACAAAATGGCCCGTTACCATCAGGAAAAAAGGAACAACAATTCGTGCCAGAACCCTTGTCAAAAAGAAATCTGCCGAATCATTAATGGATGAAAGTGCAGAGGTATGATTTGTAATGGCCAACAAGGCTACGAATACTCGAAACCTGTCGAGCCAGCCGTAATTCTGTCTGGTACGCATTTGTCGTTCTCCATTTCTGTTGTAGTAAAATTTTGCATCACATCATTAGTTTGCATTATAAGTTATTGTGGATAAGAATTTTCACAATGCCAAGTCGATGATTTTCGTAAGGACTTCCTGGAAGGAATGGCCTGCTGCTTTCATCATGCTGGGGAATCGGCTGTGTTCTGTGAAGCCCGGAATGGTATTGGCTTCGTTAAATATGATTTCGCCATTTGGCTTCAGGAACATGTCTATCCGGGCAAAGCCGCTGCAGCCCAAAGCCCGATAGATACATGCGGCAGCCTCTTTGATTTCTGCAGCTTTGACTGGATCGATTCTCGCAGGCACATGAATGGAAGAAGATTTCAGAGTATACTTTTCCGTAAAATTAAAAAATCCTCCGGAAAGCTCTATTTCATCTACTTCGCCAATGATAAGTTCTTTATTGCCGACAACAGCACAGCCCACTTCAAAACCTTCAATATTTTCTTCTATGATGGCTTGATTATCATATTGAAAAGCCAGGGATATGGCGGCGGAAAGTTCCGTTTGGTCGGATACTTTAGTGATGCCATAAGAGGAACCGGCTTTGACAGGTTTTACATAAAGGGGATAGCCGATTTTGACAGCAAAAGCTTCAATGGTTTCCAATGGCGTATCCTGTTCAAATGTCATGGCTTGAGGAATGGATACACCGGCAAGGTGCACCAGTTTATGAGCCCGATCCTTGTCCATGCAAAGGGCGGATGCCAGTGTACCGCAGCCAGCCACGGGGATGCCGGCCATTTCCAACATACCCTGTATAGTGCCATCTTCACCATTACGGCCATGGAGTACAGGTAATGCAACATCAATAGGAAGCCGGACAATACCCTCATCTTTCAGCAGAAGAAGATTGTGTTCGCCGCGATCCGGGGACATTACGGCAGGCGTGCAGTGGGGAGAAGTATGCCAGGTGTCGTTAAGCATGTTATCTATGGGCCCATCGTAATAGTACCATGCGCCTTCTTGCGTAATGCCGATCATAACAGGAGAATATTTCTCCCTGTCCAGGTTAAGAATAACGCCGGAAGCGGATGAGAGGGATACACTGTATTCGGAGGAGCAGCCTCCAAAAAATACGGCTACATTCAATTTTTTCATAATAATTCCTATGCCTTTCCGTAGCCTGCGAATAATGACCGCAGACACTAAATTCCTTTCGTTTCTCTATCCTACAACCAAAGCATGGAAAAGTAAATAGTCGGAAGCTTAAAACTTTCTTAAATCTGTAATTTAAAAAAGCTTGGAAATAAGGCATTCCCAAGAAACAGTGTCACTAATAAAGTCACTAATTGAAATTAGGGCATGGTGCAAAAATCAGTACTCATACCCTGTTTTTATTGCTTCCACAGCTTCCCGGAGCTGGCTTAAATCTTTGTGGGTGTACACGTTCTCATTGATATCCTGTCCCTTGTGCCCCATAAGCTTGTACCTGGTCACACGGTCCACACCGGCCTCATCCAGCAGCATATTGAAGGTGTGGCGGCAGTCGTGAGGCGTGTGCTCTGTCTGGATACCGCAGGACTGCAGGGCGGTATTGAAATATTCACGATATCTTTGCTCTGAGATCGCCTTGGTACCATCATGGTAGATCAGGCTTTTGAAATCTCCATCCAGGCGGCATTTGACCATTCCATATATGGCGGAGTGTATAGGCACCGTCCTGTTGCGGCTGTAACGGTTCTTCAGGCCACCTGTGAAAGTCTGCTCATCAAGGTTGATATCTTCACGGGGCATCCGGGCAAGCTCATTTATCCGGAAGCCGGAATAGCAGTATATGAGAATAGTGTCAACAAAGGGGGTGTCCCTGTGCCCTCAGAGCATCCGCAGGTCCTCCATGGTGAAGGGGACCCCCTGTGTATCGTCATCCTCTTTGGTGATTTTTGTATATTGAGAATAGTCCTTTGCTACAAGCTCATACTGCACTGCATATTTATACATCTGTCTGAATAGGTTGCGGATATGTTCCAGCATGGCATGTGAAAGCTCTGCCCGGTCAAGTATATCCTGCATGTCCTGGGCACGTATGTCCCACATGGTCATGCTGTGGAGAGAGGGACATTTCTTGTATGCTGCTATCATGCAGTTCTGGGAGCTGGTCTTTCCAGTGTTGGTATGTGGTACCTTATATTTCCACTGGTACCAGGAAGCAAACACTTCACTAAAGAGCTTCTTGCGATCCTTTGGGTCATAAGGTGTCTTATTGTATTCTGCAAGGGCGATCTCTGCAGAAACCCGGTCAGGATAACAGCCGATTACATCATAGGCAGGGTAGCCGTTGAGATCAATGCGAGTATTTGCCCTGACCTGGAAGGGGTTCTTTCGCTTACCAGAGAGCTTTACCACGGTGCCTGAGCCGTTAGGGCGGCGCTTCCGGGCTTTTCTGGGTGCTCTGGTAGAAATACTGCCATCACGCACAGGAAAGCCGCAATGGGGACATATGATGGCCTTATCGCTTATCTGGCCGGAACACTCCGGGCATTGTATGAGTGGCATTTTATCACAATCCTTTCCAAAATTTGTGCATTTTATAAAGGGATATGATATACTATCTTTGTGAGAGGTGGTATATCATACCCCATATGATATCTGTCTAAGCGGTTCCTGGTGGTGCAGGAGCCGTTTTTTGTGCTTGACGGTTTATGGGTATCTGGTCTATAATATGCTTAACAAGACAGCCGGAAGATAGATTGACCCTATCCGTCCCGGCGAATAAAAACGCTAATAAGTAAGCCGCCTATTCTTTTCCAGAGAGCAGGGCGGCTTACTTATTTTTCAAATTCAGAATTGCAACAATCAAAAGTCCGATTGTCAATATAACCATCAATTCCTCATATGTACTCATGAGCACCACTCCTTTCCGCAAGACTCGGAACGGAATGGCCGCACGCCCTCCCGGCTGCCCGGGTAAGCATATTATATTTTCATGGTGCGTGTGTCCGTTTTTCGGACAGACCCCAAAGCAATCTTGCGCAGCTCCTGGGAGAAGAAAGTAAAATTGCTTTCTCCTAAGGGAGCAGATTCCGCCTATAGGTCGCCCTGATCTGGGACCCCTGCGGGTAATTTGTTTTTATAAATCGAATTTAGTAGATTCATATTTTTTCAGTAGCTCATCAATGTTATATTCCGCATCAAGTCTGAAATTATTTTCTAGCGATAAAAATGAATCTGTAGGCAATTTATAACCATAGCCATTATGCCGAATTACAAGATAATCATTCTCATAAGCAATATGATATCCTAAGCGCTTATAATATTCAATCATTGCATTGTCGTAGGAATTGAGAAGATCCATTTCGGTTGTAAAGTCAATTAAATCGAATAAATGAAGATTCAATATATCTGCTATTTTCCCTAATTGTTCAATGCTTGGCTCTCTTTTGTTGGATTCATATTGCCGAATTGTTATTTCTGCGCATCCAAGTCTATCAGCTAATTCCTTTTGAGTAAATCCCATTTGTTTTCTAAATTTTTTTATATTTTCACCTACCATTGTTGTTTCCTCCGTATTCTTAATATATCATACGGACTAAAAAAAGACAGATTCAAATTGAATTGGTAATATAATAACAGATTCAAATTGAATCGTCAAGAATGAAAGGAGAAAGAAAAATTGAAGGTCAGTAAAAGCAAGTTGGAGATTGCAATGGCGAGAGCAGAACTGAACAGGGACACATTGGCAAAAAAAGCAAACATGCCTATTCACACTGTCTGTAATGTCTATACACGGAGAACATGCAAGCCTGCGACTGCCGGACGTATTGCCAAGGCCCTGGGGGTGGATGTGACAGAAATCATTGAGGATTAGTTGCGACGTCGCAACAGGAAGGAGGAACCATGGACGAATTCAGAGTAAAGTATTGGTGTGATGATGGTGTAGAGGGCTATGTGTGCTTTGACAGTCAAGTACTGGCGGAGGCGTTCTATGACAGCTTAGACGGCCTGGCAGAAATCCAGAAGTACAACGAAGAACGGCATGAATATGAGGCCTTCGGGGGAAGCGCTTGGATTATCCATAAGCAAAGTGTGGAGTGTGGAGTTCAAGGCACTGCAGGAGCTTCGTTATGGAAGCAGGCTGGCTTCCTTTCTTCCGGAATGGCTGGAAGCGGAAGCATACCGGCATAACGGGGTGGAGGAATTCAACAGGACATGGAGCAGCTCTACGGAGAGGGCCGCCATGAAACTGTCAGAATAGTGTCACTAACACTGTCACTAATAGAGATTAGAGCGGCATTGCAGGGAAATGTGTAAAATGTTGAAGGCCGCATAAATAGAGGATTTTGACAAAGGATGGAATGTTGTAAAAGGCGGTAAAAAGTGGTAAACTTAAAACTTTCTTAAGATTTGTCCTAAGCGGGAAATGATGATAAATGCGGAAAAGCCACTATATATCAGCGTTTCGACGGTGTATGAGAATTCTTGAAATATGGGAAAAATTAATTGAAATAAACAGTATATAACACTTGACAACAGATGCATACTGTTATATACTGTTTGCAAGGAGGAAAGATAAATGCGCATTATTATAAACAGTTCTTCCATGATTCCCATATATGAACAAATTGTGGATCAGATGAAAACGTTGATTCGCAATGGAGATTTAAAGGAAAACGATAATCTGCCTTCTGTTCGCACTTTATCCAAAGAGTTGAAAATCAGTGCACTGACTGTCAAAAAGGCCTATGACAGCCTGGAGGAAGAGGGATTCACTGTTACCATTCACGGAAAAGGTACCTATGTGACAGCGGTGAATCAGCAGCTTTTGCAGGAGGAACAGAAGAAAGAGTTGGAGGCAGATTTGGAGATGGCTGTCTGTAAGGGCAGAAGATATGGGATAAGCGACGAGGAAATCAGGAGCTTATTTGAATTGATTTTGGAGGGATAATTATGTTAAAAATGGAACATTTAAGAAAAAATTACGGCACATTTTTGTTGGATTGCTCCCTGGAGATTTTACCGGGGCGTATCACAGGCTTAATCGGGCAGAATGGCGCCGGGAAAAGTACCACATTTAAAGCGGCTTTGGGATTGATTACGCCGGACAGTGGGAATATCTGTATTCTGGGGAAAAATATACAGGATCTTGGGGCAAAGGAGAAGCAGGATTTGGGTGTCGTTTTGTCGGATTCCGGTTTCAGTGGCTATCTGACCATCAAAGACATCATTCCGGTGCTTGACAGCCTCTATGAGAAATTTGATAAAGCTTTTTTTCAGGATCAGATTAGAAAATTCGGACTGCCCGACAACAAGAAGATCAAAGAATTTTCCACAGGCATGAAGGCAAAATTGAAGGTGATTGTTGCAGTCTCTCATAATGCAAGACTGTTGATATTGGATGAACCCACGGCGGGGCTTGATGTGGTGGCAAGGGATGAATTATTGGAGATGCTGCGGGACTTCATGGAGAAAGATGAAGACAGGGCGATTCTGATCAGTTCACATATTTCCGGTGATTTGGAGACTTTGTGTGATGATGTTTATATGATTCATGAGGGCAAGATTATCCTTCATGAGGAGACGGATGTACTGTTAAGCGACTATGCACTGCTTAAGGCGGACGAGAGACAGTATGTGGCCATGGATAAACAATATATTCTGCGTACAAAAAAAGAGAGTTTTGGATTTAGCTGTCTGACAAACCAGAAGCAATATTATATGGAAAATTATCCGAAATTGGCCATAGAAAAGGGAACCATTGATGGAGTGATTACAATGATGATTCGAGGTGACATGGTATGAAAGGCTTGTTGATCAAAGATATGAAGCTGATGAAAAATATGAAGAATTCCCTGCTGATGATTCTGATAATTGCGGTGGGAATGTCGTACTACATGAAGGATTTATCCTTTATTATTGTATATTTGGCGCTCTTGGGTGCTACGTTTACATCCAGCACGCTCAGTTATGATGAATTCGACAAGGGGTATACATTTCTGTTTTCGCTGCCGGTGACGAAGAAAGAATATGTGATTGAAAAGTATGGCTTGGGGTTGATTATGAGCGGAGGCGGGTGGCTGCTGGGGACGGTTTTGGCGACGGTTGCCGGATTGATTAGAAACAACGGTTTTGCAATGGATAATATTATGGTGGGGATAACGCTGCTTCCTATACCCATGATCCTGTTGTCAATTTTACTACCCTTTCATTTGAAATTTGGCGGAGAAAAAGGCAGAATTGTTATGATCAGTGTTGTAGGAGTGTTGATTGTTGTCGGTGTTATAGGGGGGAAGCTGGTAGAGGGAATGCATCTGAATATAGATGCTCTATTGGAGAATTTATCCGCTTTGAGCATGGGGCCGATGGCTGCAGGCGGCATTGGAATCAGTCTGATTTTATTGATATTATCTTGCAGAATCAGCATATCTATTGTAAATAAATGGGAATTTTAATAAGATTTCACGACAAAGGGTGAAGCGTTGGAAGGGGCTGTTGCACTGAAATTGGTGTGACAGCCTTTTTGGGTTAATGGGGGAGTAGGTAAATGGTAAATCTGAGAGGGTTTCATGCTGTTTTCTTATATATTTTAGATTTTTTTAATGTTATTATTTTTCTGAATTTATACTTTGCTCTTTCAGATATGATATAATATGACCATAGTAAGTGTTGTGACAATCATATTGACCAGAGTGAACGGAATGAAGATATTCTAATACAATAAAGGCGCATGGAAAAGCAAACGCAGAAACAGGAGTGCTGCTATGAAATTTAAGACAAGATTGAGAGTTACTTTTATTACGATTGTTGTTTTGCCATTGGCGTTGACTATACTGGCGTTTTGCGGAATTGGATTGTATCTGATGAATGTTCAGAAGGGTTTTCCGGCGGTAAAACCGGATTATACGGCATTGGTGGAGAATATGCAGGAAGCAGTGGAGATCACAGACAGGGCATTTTATTATCTGCGGGATCAAATTGCCGAGGATGCTTCCAGACTGGCAGACAAAGAGTATCTGGAGAGGGTAAATTCACAGGTTGCAAGAAAGACAACATATATTATTGTAAGAAAAGGGAACGAGCTTTATTATACAGGGAATCAAGAGGCGGCAGAGGCGATTTTTGACAAGCTGCCAGACTATCAAGAACAAGGGGTATCGGAGGATTCAGGGATTTATTTTGATGCTTTGGATAAGTTTGTTAAGCAGTTGGACTTTCTTTTTCCGGACGGCAGTGAGGGAAGTGCGTTTGTAGTCACTAAGGTGAATTCCCTGATTTCAAGACATTTGCTGATAGACATGTTTGTGGCGATTTTTCTGATTTTGATGTTTACCAGTCTGATGCTGACATGGTGGATTCACAGAGGGGTATTCAATCCGATCAATGAGCTGAATATTGCCATGCGCAAGATTAAGGAGGGGAATTTTGAATATGCGCTGCAGACAGATGCCAAAGGCGAAATCGGTGATTTATACCGGAATTATGAGGATATGCGTCTGAGACTGAAGGAGAACACAGAAGAGAGCGAAGAGAGTGAAAAGCAGAACAGAGAGCTGGTCAGCAATATATCCCATGATTTGAAAACGCCCATTACAGCAATTAAGGGTTATGTGGAAGGAATTATGGATGGTGTGGCGGATACTCCTGAGAAGATGGATAAGTATATTAAGACCATTTATAATAAGGCCAATGATATGGAGCGGCTTATCAATGAACTGACCTATTATTCCGGAATTGACAATAATCGGATTCCATATAATTTTCATCGTATTAACGTGGCAGATTATTTTGGTGACTGTGTGGAAGAGGTGGGGTTGGATCTGGAGCAGAAAAGTATTGAGTTGAATTATTCTAATCTGGCCAGACCCGACACGGTTGTTATTGCGGACCCGGAGCAGATGAAGAAGGTCATTAATAATATTATCAGCAACAGTGTAAAATACATTGATAAACCTCAGGGTGTGATTGATATCCGGATTCTGGATGAAGTGGATTCTATTCGCATTGAGATTGAGGATAACGGAAAAGGGATTGCGCAAAAGGATCTGCCTAAGATTTTTGAGCGTTTTTACCGCACAGATGCTTCCCGTAATTCTGCCCAGGGCGGCAGCGGTATTGGACTTTCCATTGTGAAGAAGATTGTGGAAGACCATGGGGGATATATCTGGGCCACCAGCAAAGAGGGTGAGGGTACTTGTATTAACTTTGTGTTGAGAAAATATATTGAGCTTCAGGATGGGAAGTAATGGTGGCAGAAAAACATAATGCGCATATGAAGCATAAATAAAGCTACAGAACCTAGAACAGAAAGGCAGGATATTGGCATGAGCAGGATTTTGATTATTGAGGATGAAGTTGCAATTGCAGATTTGGAGAAGGACTACCTGGAATTGAGTGATTTTCAGGTAGATATTTGTAATACCGGGGACGAGGGGCTTGCCATGGCGCTTAAGGGAGATTATAATCTGGTTATTTTGGATTTGATGCTGCCTGGCATGGATGGCTTTGAAGTATGCAGGAAGATTCGAGAGGAAAAGAATATTCCTATTTTGATGGTTTCTGCTAAAAAGGATGATATTGACAAGATAAGGGGCCTGGGCCTGGGGGCGGACGATTATATGACGAAGCCTTTCAGTCCAAGTGAGTTGGTGGCCAGGGTGAAGGCGCATATGGCAAGATATGAGCGTTTGGTAGGTACCAATCAGAAGCCGCAGAATGACATTGTGGAGATCAGGGGGATTCGCATTGATAAGACGGCCCGCCGTGTCTATGTAAACGGTGAAGAGAGAACTTTTACTACAAAGGAATTTGATTTGCTGACTTTTCTTGCGGAAAATCCCAACCATGTTTATACAAAGGAAGAATTGTTCCGGGAAATCTGGGATATGGATTCTATCGGAGATATAGCTACTGTTACAGTACACATTAAAAAAATCAGAGAGAAGATTGAGCCTGATACGGCGAAGCCCCAGTATATTGAGACAATATGGGGTGTGGGATATCGGTTTAAGGTATAGATGACAAATGAAAAATAGAAGAGGAATGTTGGAACCGGGAAGCTGAAATAGGATTTCCGGGTCTGAAGGTATGGGTGAGAGTATGCTTCCAGAGGCATTTATAGAGAGAATGCAGCAGATGTTGGGTGAGGAATATGGAGCTTTTCTGGAAACGTTTGCGCAGGAAAGGTATCAGGCGCTGCGTATCAATGTGTTCAAATTGCGCGCAGCCGGGATTCCGGGAAAGACGGAGGACGTTTTAGAAAAGGCGGATGGAGTTGCGGAAGAAGCGGAGGATGTTCCAGAAAGGGCGGATGAAGTTCTGGAAAAAGCGGAGGATGTTCCAGAAAAGGCGGATGAAGTTCTGGAAGAAGCGGAGGATGTTCTGGAAAGGGCAGATGAAGTTGTGGGAAGTGTGGATATATGCAGAATAAATGAGATTTTGGCTGCATGGAAGCCCCATTTGTCAAAGGTGCCTTGGGCGGAGAACGGTTATTATTATGAAGCAGAAGATTGTCCCGGGAAGCATCCTTATCACGATGCAGGTGTGTATTATATCCAGGAACCCAGCGCTATGGTGCCGGCAGAGCTGCTTGGGGCACAGCCAGGAGAGCGGGTACTGGATCTGTGTGCCGCACCAGGAGGAAAAAGTACACAGATAGCAGCCGGAATGAGGGGGAAGGGGATTTTGTTCTGTAATGAGATAAATCCTGCACGCGCAAAAGTATTGTCTGAAAACATAGAGCGTATGGGGATCTGTAATGCCTGCGTTCTCAATGAAACGCCGGAACGGTTAGCGGAGTGTTTTCCGGAATACTTTGACAGGATATTGGTGGATGCACCTTGTTCCGGTGAAGGGATGTTTCGTAAAAATGATGCCGCCTGTGAGGAATGGAGTCCAGAAAATGTGACAATGTGTGCAGACAGGCAGGATGGAATATTGGATTGTGCGGCCAGAATGCTTCGTTCTGGCGGTAGATTGGTGTATTCTACCTGTACATTTGCTCCGGAGGAAAATGAGGGAAGCATCAGTAGATTTGTTCACAGGCATGAAGAATTTGAAATAGTGAATATTTCCTCAATGGAAAAGGCACGTCGTGGTTTGGCAGGATGTGATGGCAGCGCAGAATATGTTAAAGAACCGGTTTCGGGGCTGGATGGTACATTGCGGCTGTGGCCTCACCGCATCAAAGGAGAGGGGCATTATGTTGCTGTTCTGAAGAAGTCGAAGGAATCGCAGACAGGATATCAAAAACAGCACTCCAGGGGGATGATAGAGGGAATTGTCCGAAAGGTACCAGAGAGTTTTGTGGAGTTTGCCTGCGAAAATCTGAAAATCTCTGCCATGAGGAAAAAAGATGTTCTCAAAAGGCAGCCCGGAAAAGGGAATCTTATACAGGCAGATATGGAAGCTATGCTGAGTGGGCTGGGAGAAATAGCAGGGCTGGTCGGGAAGCCGCAAATGGTTGGTTTTGGAGATAATTTATATCTGGTTGCTGACGGAATGCCTGCATTGAAAGGTTTGAAAGTGCTTCGGCCTGGGCTGCACCTTGGGGAACTGAGGAAAAATCGGTTTGAACCTTCCCATGCGTTAGCACTGGCGCTTATGCCTTCCGGAGTGGTGCATAGTTGGAATCTGGATTCTTGCGGACAAATGATTCTTACTTATCTCAACGGTGAGACTTTTCCGGCGGAAGGAGAGAAAGGATGGTATCTCATCTGTGTAGATGGTTTTGGCATCGGCTGGGGGAAATTAACCGGGGGAATGATGAAGAATCATTACCCGAGAGGGTTAAGGGGGAAGCATCGTTGAATTGTCCGGTGAGTATCTTTTGCAAAAATAAAGATAGGATAGATACTGTAACAGTTCAGTGATCTGCCTGAACTGTTATAAGATTCTATGATATTTTTCAGGCGGGATTTCCCAACCATAGGGTATGTAGGTTAAAGGGGCATATCAAAGGTATTTCAAGGAAAGAGAGGTTGGGGAATGAATTTATTCGGTGTGCAATTTTTCTTCAAATTCTTCTATTGCAGAAGCGGATGCCGCAAACTTGTGCCATTGTTTTAAGATAATCAAATCCTTTTGTTCTCTGATTTTTTTCTCAATCATTTCCGGAACCGTTCCAAGACTTTGCAATAATTCCAGGATTGCTTCTATTCTATCCTCCACTTTGCCTTCATTTTTGCCCTTTTCACGTTCCTTTTTAAATTCTCTGATAATTGTATATTCAAATGCCATGTTATCATCTCCATTCTCGGCCTGAGCCATGATTTCTTCCGCTATAACTTCTTTATTGTCACATACTGACAATAAAATGTACTTTACCCAGTTATGGAATTCCTCTCTTTCCTGTGAACTCAATAATCTTACTCGCCTGTATGCTTCTCTGACTGCCGTCACAAGTTCCTGTTTTCTGCGGAATTTGTCGCAATACATAATATTGTCCAGCACAGTATTTGTAGATAGTATGTATTCCTCTTTTATTTTGGAGAGGTCTACAAAATAATATTCCAGATTCAATATATGTTCTCCAAAAAACTCGTATCCGCCCTGATATTCCCTCAGGCTGCGCACAGGAGTCCACGTTTCGCTGCCATTATAAAATACAATCGGCACCACTGCCGGCAGGCGAAATCCCACGGTTTCCCGTACTTTTTTACCAGCGGCAAGGAAATGCCTCAGCAATGTATTTACAATATAAATCAGAAGCCTGAATACCATGGTTTGGTCCACATAAGATTGCTGTTCCTGCAATATGAAAATGAATACTTCCTGTCCGTCGTTTCGAGTCACCTTGTAGAGCAGATCGGCTTCCTTTCCTTCGTAATCCTTTTCGATGAATTCTTTGTCACAGAGAGCAAGCTGTGATTCTGACAATGCTATCATCCATTCTTCCCCTATATATTTCTGCAAAAAATGCAGAAATTCTTTTGGGTTGGAAAGGCTTTTTTTATACCCTTTATCGTGTGGGGTATTTACACGTTTTACTGCTTCGGTTTGTGGCATGCGCATCCTCCTTTTATCATATTGTGGTTTTGCAGGAAGAATGCGTTCCTTCTCTTCCTGCCATTGCATATGGATTTCAGCAAGAAGTTCAGGATAAACCGTCGAAAATCCGGTTGTACTTTGAAAAGGCTTTACACCTTCAGAATCTTAGAAGATTTTTGAATTTCTATGCTTAAAAACAGGATATCATGTTTTTGTGAAAAATGCAATTAGATTTTTTGCGCTATTGTGTTTTGTGAAATGATAAATTATAATGTAAAACGGTATAGAAATTTTTGGATATATTACGAATGTGATAGTTGTGATTATTGACAGGGTGATTCTTATTGTTTTTTTATAGTTACATAGAAAGTTGTTATGGAATTTTAAATAATCCGGTTAAGAAGTGTCATAGCAAATGAAAAATAATCTCGGAACAGAAGCATATGATATAAGTGTTGTAGTGCGGAGACGGGACTTTATGTAGGGAGGCAACAGGGTGAAGACAAACATTCTGTATGAGGATAATGATATTTTTGTGGTATATAAACCGGCTGGGTTGGGGGTTCAAACGGTGAAGGCGGGGCAGCAGGATGTGGTCAGTGAGCTGAAGAATTATTTGCGGCAGCATAAGAAACAGCAGAGACATTCCCAGGCGGCTGACGCAAGTGTGCCCTATCTTGGCATTATCCATCGTTTGGATCAGCCGGTAGAGGGGTTATTGGTGTTTGCGAAGAATAAAAAGGCAGCGGCATTCTTGTCAAGGCAGATGCAGGAACAGGGAAATGGAGGGACATTGCATAAACAGTATTATGCAGTGCTTTGCGGGAAACCTGTTGCAGAAAAGGGTGAACTGGTAGATTATCTTTATAAAAATAAAGAAAATATGGCGGAAATTGCAGCAGGGCCGGAGTGTTCAGGAGCAAAGAGAGCGAGCCTTAAGTATCACGTTTTGCAGGTGTTTCGTATAAAAAATCTGTCAGGTGATGAAGTTGTGGAGGACGCAGTGAGTATACAGACAGAGGAAAGCACAGGAAAGCCAGGGGGGATGCAGGCAGAGGAAGGCACAGGAAAGTCAGGAGGCATGCAAGTGGTATTAGCGGATATCCATATTCAGACAGGCCGTTTCCACCAGATTCGGGCGCAGATGGCACATGCAGGAACGCCTCTTTTGGGCGATATGAAATATGGAAATGAAGAAACGAAAGCTTTGTCACGAAGGTTAAAACTGCAGCAAGTAGCTCTTTGCGCATATAGTCTTACGTTTTTACATCCTGTCTCCAGGAAGGAAATGCGTTTTCAAATTCAACCCAGAGGGAGGGCCTTTTCCTTTTTTACATGAATGAATTTTCAAAAGAAAGCCATACTGTAAATGAAAGAATGATAGTAGCCGACAGCTTGGGCTATATCATAATGAAATGCGAGTAAAGGTCGTGAAAAAGTATGGCGGAGAAAATCAAAAACAATCGAGTAATGGTACTGCTCCTTTTAACGGGAGCAGTATATTTTTTTCTGAAGGTGATTGCACCTCTTACATCACCAGTGTTGGCAGCCATGTTATTTGTGACGATTTTCGGTCCCTTATTGCAGAAAATGCAGAGTAAATTAAAAATTCACAGGCAGGTGGGCGCGTTGCTTTTGTTGCTGTTTGCATGTATGCTGCTGGTGATTTTGGTATGGGTTCTGTTTTCCTGGATCGTGGGAAGCATGCCCGACTGGATAGGGATGTTGGATACCTTGGAGAAAGAATTGGGAGCAATTGTACATGAAATCTGCAATGTGGTGGGCAGGACGCTCCGCATTGATGGTAGTTATCTGGAACAAACGATTCTTGCCAGAGTGCAGGAAGGCATAGACTATTTTCAGATGCAGTTGTTGCCCGGTGTACTGTCACAATCGTTGGAGTATGTAAAGATTTTGGCGTCCTTTGGCGGATTTTTGGTAACGTTTCTGATTGCTACTGTATTGCTGGCAAAGGATTATGATGATATTATGAACCGGCTGTTAGACAGAGAGGAATGTCATATGTATCTGGAAATTGTATGCGGTATCATTCGATACATTGCAACTTATGTAAAAGCGCAGTTTATTATTATGAGTATTATTGGCACTTTGGCCGCAGCGGTATTGGGGGTCATAGGGATAAGGAACGGAGTTCTATGGGGAATTTTGGCCGGGATTCTGGATGCGCTTCCATTTATCGGCACAGGAATTGTATTGGTGCCTCTTGGGATACAACAGCTTTTTGGTGCAAATTATGTAGGAGCTGTCGTTTGCCTGTTGTTGTATGTGGCATGTATTTTTATACGGGAATTGCTGGAACCCAAACTTATCGGTAAACGGATTGGCGTTTCGCCCATAGCTATTTTACTGTCACTTTATGCAGGTATCAAGCTTTTTGGTTTGTGGGGAATCATTGGAGGACCGTTGGGATTTGTTATCATATATCAGTCGTTCTTAAGCTTGGAAAGGAAGCGGGAAAAAACTGTCGGGCAGTGTACGTCTGAGACAAATAGTTAATCCCGCCATAAAAGGTGAAGTCAAGCATATAATCAAAGTGCTTCTATGCTTTTATTTGGGGGCTTGGGGTGGAGAAACAGTTGACAGGGTTTGGGAATGAGGTTATAGTAATCTTACCTAATTGTGCTTAAGAATCAGAAGCTTATGAGGAAATATAAGTGAAAATAAAGAAATGAAAATGGTATTCACAATACCGGAACAGGAGGGTATAGATGAGAATATTACTTCTATTGAGAGGGTCGGCGGGCTGCGGAAAGTCCACCTGGATTGAGAAACATGGGTTAAAGCAGTATGCTTTGGCGGCAGATGATATCAGGCTGATGTGTCAGAGTCCGATTTTGCAGGCGGATGGGACTGTGGGTATCAGCCAGAGTAACGACAATTTTGTGTGGAAGACCCTGTTCAGCATTCTGGAGGTCAGGATGCAGAGGGGAGATTTTACTGTGATTGATGCCACCAACTCCAAGACCAGTGAGATGAATCGATATAAAGAAATGTGTGAAACATACAGGTATCGGATTTACTGTGTGGATTTTACCGATATTCCAATTGAAGAAGTGAAGAGAAGGAATGCGGGAAGGGAAGAGTTCAAAAGGGTTCCCGAGAGAGCAATTGACACGATGTATGCAAGGTTTGCCACCCAGAAGATTCCATCCGGAATCAAGGTGCTGAAGCCGGATGAATTGGATAGTATATGGCTGAAAATGTTTGATATGTCAGCGTATAAAAAGGTACATCATATTGGTGATATTCATGGATGCAATACGGTTCTGCAGAAATACCTGGAGGATAACGGGGGCATCAAGGATGATGAAATGTACATATTTGTGGGAGATTATATTGACAGAGGCATTGAAAATGCGGAAGTCATCAAATTCCTGCTCTCCATTATGAACAGGAAGAATGTGCTGATGTTAGAGGGCAATCATGAGAGATGGCTGTGGCTGTGGGCAAATGATTGTGTGGGCAGATCCCAGGAATTTGAGCTGGTGACGAAGCCCGTACTGGAAGCAGCGGGCATCAGCAAGAAAAGTGTGAGGCAATTGTATCGAAAATTCGGGCAATGCGCTTATTACAAATATGGTGATAATATTTATCTGGTCACACATGCAGGATTAAGTACACTGCCGGAGAATTTATCTTTTGTGGCAACGGAACAGATGATCAAGGGCGCCGGGAATTATAATGATTCTGAGGTGATTGCAGAAACTTTTTTTGACACAACATCGGATCATTGTTATCAGATTCATGGACATCGAAATATCAAACAAATGCCCATTATGGCAAATGACAGGGTATTTAATCTTGAGGGACAGGTAGAATATGGCGGTTGTCTACGCTGTGTGCAGGTGGATGCGGAAGGAATTCATTGTGTTGAAGTAAAGAATGATGTGTTTAAAACACCGGAAATGGACGCAGGAGACGCAGTAGAACAGGGCAGTCGGCCGGTGGCGGATGTCCCTGTGGAGGATGTGATTGTGGCTCTGCGCCGGAACAGATATATTCAGGAGAAAAAATTCGGCAATATTTCTTCGTTCAATTATACAGACAAGGCGTTCGAGGATAGAATCTGGGATGAACAGACCACGAAAGCCAGGGGATTGTACCTGGATACGGTGAAGAATCAGGTGGTGGCCAGATCTTATGATAAATTTTTCAATATCAATGAACGTCCGGAGACGAAGTTTGACTTGCTGCAGCATAAGCTTCAGTTCCCTGTGGTGGCGTATGTAAAGGAAAATGGTTTCCTGGGGATTGTCAGCTACAACGAGTATGAGGATGTGCTTTTTGCGGCCAGCAAGTCCACCATAGACAGCCAATATGCGCAGTGGTTTCAGGAGATGCTGGCGGCGAAGGTGTCTGAGGAAAACCGGGAGAAAATAAAGAACTATTGCAGGGAAAACCAGGTTTCTTTCGTATTTGAGTGTGTGGATATGGTGCATGATCCTCATATTATCGAGTATCCGGAAAGCGGGGTGTATTTGCTGGATATTGTGCATAATTCCATGCGGTTTTCCAAATATGAATATGATGCCATGTGCCATGTGGCAAACCAGTTTGGGCTGACTGTCAAAGAAAAAGCGTATGAACTGGCCAATTGGCAGGAGTTTTATGACTGGTATTACGATATTATGGAAGAGGATTATGAGTATGAAGGGCGTAAAATCGAAGGGTTTGTCATTGAGGACAGTGCCGGTTATATGACGAAGCTGAAGCTGGCTTACTATAATTTCTGGAAGTATATGAGAAGTGTATCCAGGGAGGCAATCAGGAAAGGATATATCAGCAGAACCTCTTCCCTGACTACGCCGCTGGCAAACGAATATTACGCATGGGTCAGGAAACTCCATGATGTGGAGGATGTGAACCAGGTGCCCAAGGATATTTGCACCTTGAGGAATATGTTTTATCAGGATAAGACAGCCAAGTGAAAAAGAAAGGAACCTTTGACATGGTTGATAGTATTCTTGATGATTATGACAATTGCTGATGATGAAGGTGTCACATCATTGGGCATTGAGACGTGAAGCATGTCAGGGTGGTATGATTTGGGCGGAAGGTGGGATTTGAGAGTAAGGCAGGATTTGATAGGAATGACATCAATGGATGGGATAAACGATTTGAGAGGTGTTGTGACGGACTATGACAAATTCTGTCATATTGCGGAACAGATTGCGTGGATTGACATAGAAGAGCGGCATGAAGGGTTTTCCGAGAAACAGTCGTTAAGGATTTATCTGAATGGGTATGAGTTCCCGGCGGAGTATGTGGGGAAAAATAGGTTACAGGCATATGTCCGGGGCGTTTTATCAAGTATTGCGTTTTATGAAGAGTGGGATAAAGATTACTGGAAAATACCTTTGGCTGAGAGAAGATTCTGTCTGGAAAAAGGGAGGGAATTATATCGTAGTTATGTGACTCCCAGAGAATTGCGGCTGGTGGAGCGGGATTGGAAATATCTTCGTAAGGAAATAGAAATTTTTGCAGGTGCGGAGGATATATCGTTTTCGGAATGGCAGCGGTATTTGCAAAGATTTGAAAATGCAATGGTGATTGAAATCGGCGGGTGGGATGCGGCCGATTATGAATATTTGGCAATCAAAAATGATAGTATGCTACTTGTATCATGTGGATATTGGGATTAAACCAATATCCATTTTTTTTTTTTAAATTTGTATTGACAAACGGGACTACTCGTGGTAGTCTGTAAGTAGAAGAGAGACTACATAGAATAGTTTCACAAGGAGGGACAGATATGGCAGAAATACAGTTGGGAGTAATTGAAGCACGTTTTGCGGATATGATATGGGAGCATGAACCGGTTACTTCATCGGAATTGGTGAAGCTGGCGGCCGAGGCGTTTTCCTGGAAGAGGACAACAACACATACGGTTCTGAAGAGGTTATGTGACAAGGGGTTATTTGAGAACAATAAAGGAACGGTGACTTGTTTGATTTCCCGGCCGCAGTTTTATGCTATGCAGAGTAGAAAATTTGTGGAAGATACTTTTGACGGTTCTCTTCCGGCTTTTATTGCAGCTTTTACAAAGGACAGCACATTGACGCCGGAAGAGGCGGCGGAAATACGGAAAATGATTGATGATGCAGAGGAGGGGTGAGGATGGAGACGGTTTTTCTGAAGTTATTTAATATGAGTATGGCTGCAGGATGGCTGATTATAGCGGTGATTGTGCTGCGGCTGGTGTTCAAAAAGGCTCCCAAGTGGCTGTCTTGTATCCTCTGGGCCATGGTGGCAGTCCGCCTGGTATGTCCGTTTTCATTGGAAAGTTCGTTCAGTCTGGTGCCAAGTGCGGAGACCATAAGCCCTGCGGCTGTTCAATATGGCGGGAATCCTGGGACAGTTCAATATACCGGAAATCCCGGGATGGCGCAATATATCGCGCTTCCGGAGTTTGAAAGTGGTGTTCCTTACAGTAACCATACATTAAATGCTGTGATAAATGAGTCTTTTGCGCCGGCTCCTGGTGACAGTGTGAATCCTTTATATGTTCTAATGTACATTGCGGGGATTGTGTGGGCAATTGGAGTGATTGTGATACTTGGCGGTGGGTTGGTCGGTTTTTGGCGAATATGCCATAAAGTGCGGGAAGCAGTGCCTTTGCAGGACGATGTATGGCTCTGTGATGCTGTGAAATCGCCCTTTATATTGGGGGTAATCAGGCCGCGGGTATATCTTTCTTCCAGTACCAATGATGAACAAGGGAAGTATGTTCTTGCCCATGAGCAGGCGCATCTGAAGCGCAAGGACCACTGGTGGAAGCTGTTGGGGTATTTGTTGCTGGCGGTATATTGGTTTCATCCGCTGGTGTGGGCGGCTTATATTCTGTTCTGCCGGGATATTGAACTGGCCTGTGATGAGAAAACGGTGCAGCACATGGATATGGAAGAAAAGAAGGCATACTCGGAAGCGCTGGTTGCCTGCAGTATGCAGAAGAAAATGATTTTGATATCGCCGCTTGCGTTTGGGGAAGTTGGTGTCAAGGAAAGGGTGAAAGCGGTGTTGCATTATAAGAAGCCTGCATTTTGGATTGTTATGGCGGCAATGGCAGTATGTGTGGTGGTGGCAGTGTGCTTTTTAACAAATCCGGAGAGAGATACTTTTGATATCAGGATTGTAATTCCGGCGGGAAGCGAAGGGGGATTTTATTATTCTGAAGCAGAGATTTGTCCCAACGGAAGCAGAGTTACATTGTCATCAGGAGAGGGGATTGGCGATACGGAAGTTGCTTTGTATCCTGTGGACAGCGAGGATGAAGGAAATTACGAACCTGCTTATATGACGCCCGGTTTACCGGTGAAAATGAATGCACAAAAGGGGGCGTGGTTTAGAGTCGGCATCAATGGGAGCAATCCTACCAATGAAGATATCAATGTGTATGTTCGAGTAAAAGGGGTAACTGTAAGAATTGCGGAATTGGATGTAAGAGGCGGAACGGATTCCGGTGCAGATGGGGACCGTGTTGGAAGAATTACCAGTGCCGGAATGGAAGAAACAGGGGTAGTTTCCGGTGGTGAAGGGGAAGGAGCAGGAATTATTTCCGGTGCCGGTGAGGAAGGGGAAATGCTCCGCGGCAATGAAACGGGGCTGGAGGGGAAGCTGCCACCGGACAGGATTGGTATGACACCCTGCTGGCGCATGCCTCCAATTTGGTAGAACCATATTTGTAAAGCCAGTCATTTCGTCAGGACCTGTATGGTTAAAGTATAAATTGAACATTCATAGACCTCAACGTATATGCTCCCTGGGATTATCGTCTTCAAAATCGAAAACACAGCGTTCATAAGCATTGATGATATGTGTATCCTGATATTTGTCATAGCGTTTATGGCGCTGCCCATAATTCATGTGTACATGCCCGTGGAGGAAGAATTTTGGTTTATACTTTTCCATTAAAGTCCGGAATACCTGAAAACCCTGGTGGGGCAGGTCCCGCCCGTCATTGAGCTGATAGGCGGGAGAATGTGTTACCAGAATATCAAAGCCATGATTGCGGAACAGTTGGAACCATAATTTCTTCACTCTTTGCAGCATCTGTTTCTCCGTATATTGGTTGGTGCCCGGCTTATAACGCATGGAACCGCCCAACCCCAATATTCGGATGCCCTCATGGACATAGATTTGATCTTCTATGCAGGTACAACCCTCAGGAGGAATCCGATTATATTTATCGTCATGATTCCCATGTACATATAATACCGGAACTGTGGAAAGAGTTACCAGAAAAGACAGATAGCGTGGGTCAAGATCACCGCAGGAAATGATCAGGTCAATGCCTTCCAGTTTGCTTTTCTCGAAAAAATCCCACAAATATTTGGACTCCACATCCGCCAGTGCCAGTATTCTCATGAGTCAATTATCCTTCCGTCTGTTTAATTCCCTGTTGCTTCATCACAGGCTCTGCCTGTTCCTTTAGTTCTTCTTTTTTCGGAATACTTCCGATGACATTTTCTGCCAGCCAATCCATGGTCATGATCTCTTCCGGCAGCAGACTGCCGTTGGGGTCCGATTTTACGACTCCTGTCTGGGAGTACAAAATACCTGCAAAAGGATTGAAGACGTTAGAGCTGATGGTGGATTTCAGCAGCTCTACCAGGCGTTTTGTACCAATGGGCAGATATTGTGAGCAGATGACATCAATGACACCGGAGGACATGCCCCACCAATAATTAATTGCCTTCGTTGTGGAGGGATTGTCATCATATTTCCAGGTACCATCCATAATGGTCCGGATGAGCTGCTCATAGAATTTGCCCCAATGCCACAAAGGCATGGCGAGATTCCTTGGATGGCCGTCTTCCATATGATAGATGCCGAAGAAGCGTGAACCTTCTTCCGGAATTACCATATCCCTTCCTGAGATACAGGAGGACTCGTTTTCGCGGATTTTCTCTTCGATATCACATTCTTTCATGGAAGACCATTCCAAATATACCTTCACCCGGGGATTGATCATTTTGGCCCCCAGTGCGAAAGCGTTGATATTTGCAATGCAGCCGTAAATAGGATAATCCGCAATGTAGGTCAGTTTATTGTTATCTGCCATTGCCCCGGCAATAGCACCCATGAGGAATTTCGCTTCGTGCATCCGGGAGTAGTACGTTCGGATATACCGATGAGAAGTGTTCAGGGAACAATTCAGTATTCGTACCTCCGGATTGGCGATGGCTGCTTTTACACTGGCTTGTACAAAGGAGGGCGTGGTGGTAAATATCAGGTTGCAGCCTGTTTGGATGGCTTCCGCAATAAGGGAATCAATATTATCCTGTGTGCCGTTTTCGTAGAAAACCGTACTTACTTCATCGGAGAAGGTCTGTTCCAGGTAGAGCCGTCCCAATTCATGGGCATAAGTCCAGGCGGAAGTACCTGGCGTCTTCTCATAGATGAATGCCGCCTTCAGCTTTGGTGAAAGGGGAGAGAGTAATATGTTCAGCAAGGGCTTTTTCTCTTGATTTGGGTGCATTTTCAGATCAATTTCCTGATCTTCCTGTAAAAGTGCAAACTCCTCCCAGGTTTTGGTAATTAACTCCTTGATTTCACTGGTGGTTTTCTCAGCAATTTCCTCGTAACCATACAGTGTGATAAATGCCAGAAAAGCATCTCCTGTGGTGATTTTCAGTTTGCTGCCGCCTTTGGCTTTGTATTCCGATTCAAACTGCGCATAGGTGGAACTGAATCTTAGGCAGTCATCCTCCGTCCATTCTTCTCCCGGATCTTTGCCCACTGCCTCCTGAAGTTTGGGGAAACTCCCTTCCTGGGAGAACCAGACATAATTGATAGGGGCTGCTTTGTAAAAATCCAGAAATTCATAATAGATTTTATTTTCTTTGTCAGCGGTGGGTTTGGGGAGAATACGGGTGACATATCCTGGTATGGAAACTGCGCCGAAATATTTCATAACGCTGACCCGCTTGTTGCCTTCTTCCACATAAAATTCGTTCATATATTCATAAGCTTTGACAGGATCACGGATGCCTTCCTCTACATGAGAATTGCTTAATGAGATCCATTTGTAGGCGAACTCGGAATCATCCTGCAGGATCGGCATAAAATTTCCGGCAAAGGAATTGCTCCTGCCTGCGGTCTTGGTTCCAACAATCCTGTCCGTGGGAATCTGTACCAGACCCAGAGATACCTCAGAATAGGAGTCTTTGGTCAGCATAATATCATCCAATACCTGCAATGTTGGCTTTTCCCCTCGAAGCAGTCGGGCTTGATAATCTTTTTTTCCTGATTTAAATGCTTTGTTATAATCTTCTTTTCCCATAATATCCTCTTATTTTAATTGGTCATTCTCAATACTACAACGGATATGGCAGCGGTTGTCTTTACAGACAATTTCCATTTGCCATTGTGGATGCAAAGTGTATTGGACTTTGCGGATGCAAGTGATGGAATACAGTTTATGTTCTGCTATGTAATTCTGGAACATGACCCTTTTGCAGAACCTATCATGCACAGAAAGTCAATTTATAAAAGCCTGCTCATTTTGAAAACACTTGACTCAATCTGTGATGTTCAAGTAGTTAAAATAAACCCTCTTGCTTATTTTGTAAGGCAGCCATGCGCCTAAATGGGCCGGATTTGCCTCTTTATTAAGTGTATCAACTAACCCCCGGCTTTCATTCATGGCGGAACAGCTTACTGCATGGAGATTAGTTGCTATACAGTCTACATCGTGTTTTACAGAAACGCTATATGCAAATCTGACAAAAATCAAGTCAATTTCAATGGCAGAAGGAGTAATATTTATCAGATATGCTGCAAATTAGCTTTGGTAATCGGATGATATCTGATATATGTAATATGCAATGAATATAGTAGAATATACAAAATATCATGCAAAAATTGCTCTTTTAAGAAATGAACTTTGAAAAAATCTTAGAAAATTATTAAAATTATTGACGAAAAACCAAAATTGTTGTAAAATTTAAAAAAGAGCGAATTAATTATTGATTAGAGAAAATAGTGTGAATTTTGGTCGGGAAGGATATATTTGTTTTGCGTTTGTGCTCTATGTAATATTTATTGTGTGTACAAGTCTATGATAGTATAGTGTTGCTGATTCAGAAATGGGGTAATGTCGTTTGGTCTGTGCGATATTGCCCCGTTTCGCTGTTTGAATGATATGGGTCTTTGGATAGGTTGTATCAATGATGGTGTTGTTCTGAAAAATTTTGGTATGATAAAAATATATGTTCTGATTGGGATAAGATGCTGTAATACGCTCCTGAATGATATTTGTTTTTTGCGCTGCCGGATTTCGGCGAAAAATAAAAAGCTCATAACAATGAGCTTTTTTCAGTCGATGCGACAAGATTCGAACTTGCGACCTCTGCGTCCCGAACGCAGCGCTCTACCAAGCTGAGCCACGCATCGATTACCAACACTAAAATAATATATAAAAATCGGTTGATTGTCAAGTAAAAAAATATTATTATTGAAGAAAGTTTTTAAAGGAGTGGTCGAAATGCTTCCGGCATGACCGGAAGTGCGTATATTACAGAGCATAGAGGAGAGAACAATGTATCAGACAATTGTAACATTAAAAAAGGGAGAGGGGCGTGTCCTGAAAGCCGGAGGCATGTGGGTATATGATAATGAAATAGCATCCATTTCGGGAAGGTATGAAGATGGAGATATTGTGGGTATCCATGATTTCGACGGCTACTATATGGGCTGTGGTTTTATTAATACCAGATCCAAGATTACTGTACGGCTGATGTCAAGAAAAAAGGATGCCGTGATTGATGCGGCTTTTATAGAAAGGCGTATCAGAGACGCGTGGGAATATCGTAAACAGACCATAGATATCTCCAGCTGCCGTCTGATCTTCGGAGAAGCGGATTTTCTGCCGGGAATGACAGTGGATAAATTCTCGGATGTGCTGGTGGTGGAATCGTTGGCATTGGGGATTGACCGATGGAAGCTTGTCATTGTGGAAACGCTGAAAAAGGTGTTGGCGGAGGATGGCATCCGTATTCGAGGGGTCTACGAGCGCAGTGATGCCAAGGTGCGTCTGCAGGAGGGAATGGAACGCTGCAAGGGGTTTATAGGAGAGCCTTTTGACACAAAAGTGGAAATTGTGGAAAATGGCGTGAAATATATTGTGGATGTGGAGGAAGGACAGAAAACGGGATTTTTCCTGGACCAGAAGAATAACAGGGCTGCAATACAGCGTTTGTGTAAGGGGAAGAAGGTTCTGGACTGTTTTACTCATACAGGATCTTTCGCGTTGAATGCAGGTATTGCCGGTGCTGACAGTGTATTAGGGGTGGACGCTTCGGAACTGGCAATAGAGCAGGCCAGGAAAAATGCTAAGTTGAATCGTCTGGAAGACAGAGTGCGATTTCAATGTGAGGATGTGTTTGCTCTGCTGCCGGAACTGGAGGAGAGGGGAGAGAAATTTGATGTGGTGATTTTGGACCCGCCTGCATTTACCAAGGCCAGAAATTCTGTGAAAAACGCAGTAAAGGGCTATCGGGAGATTAATCTCAGGGGATTGAAGCTGGTGAAGGATGGCGGCTTTCTGGCGACATGTTCCTGTTCTCATTTTATGGAGCCGGAGCTGTTTGCCAAAACCATCCGGGAAGCGGCGCAGGGAGCAAGGAAGCGGCTGCGCCAGGTGGAATTCCGCACGCAAGGCCCGGATCATCCCATTCTTTGGGCGGCAGAACAGTCTTATTATTTAAAATTCTACATTTTTCAGGTGGTAAGCGAGCATTGAGGCCTTGGCCGGAAAGTATCCCTTTCGCAAGCCGGCTGTGAACAGGCAGGAATGGAAAGGGGCCAAATGTATTTGAAATAATCTTGGAGAAAGGCGGTTCGTATGAAAAAAGGAAAATGGATTTTATCGGTGGTTTTGATGGTACTTTTAGCGGTTATTGCAGGTGCAGGGATACATTTTTATCCTGTGTGGAAAACGGCCAAGATGCTGGGGGAGCGACAGGAGCCTGCGGATTTTTCCTATGAGCTGTCGGTGGAATTAAATAAGGAAGAATTGGAGAGCGGACAGGTCAGGGTGCTGGAGATATTGGCGGAGCTTACGGGCGTTCAACAGGAGGCAATGTATCGTTTTGACATTCGGGGCAGTGTGCAGGCGGATAAAATACATGCGCTGATTTATCCTCAGGGCGCTGCAGAACCTTTGATTGAGCTCTATTTGAGCGATGATGGAGATTTTATCAATGAAGCAATGCTCTATAATGCGGTTCGCAGTCATTTGTTGAAGGATAATGGGTTATTGAGTTTACTGGTTCCGATACAGGAGAAAAATGTGTTCATGTCTCTGGAACAGGTGGAACAACTATTTGGAATTGATTTGGACAGGGTGAAACGTTTTCGGTTATCATCCGGGAATCAGATGACCGAAACACAGTATTTTATGATGCTTGGGGCTATGTCCCATGAGAAAACGGAGGATGGAGAAAGCTTTGAACTGGCAGCAGAAGGAATAAGAATACGTTATGAGCTGTCAAATGAGGATTCTTATCATTTGGCAGCAGTGCAATATGATATCCAGGATCTTGCCAAAGTATTGGGAAAAGAAGCGGAATTGCTTTCTAAAGTGGGGATAAATCTGTCCAATGAGTGGCTTCGTGCATTGAAAAGTATTTCTATCCGCACAGTTACAGGAGAAGGGCAGGAGCTTGTGATGCCCACGGAGTTTGTAAATCAGGATATTATAGATTTGATATCTAAAATTCGGGAACTGATTACGCCATCAGGGAAAACGGGCGGTGTGCAGGGGACGCTTTGAACATTGCCTGGAAAGAATATTGGGGAAAATATCTGGAAGGGAACGGCTGATTTCCTATTGAAATCATCCGAATTAAAGAGTGGCCAGTGGAAGGCTTCGCTGTCGGTGACAGCGAAGCATGTTTTCATAGTTGGACGGTGGACTTGACAAACCGCAGGAATGTGTTATAGTTCTAAATGCAAATGTTAGTTACTTGCATTTAGGACTATATTTATTCGCGGCAATAGAATTCTTGCGAAGTGTGGATTGATTGCTTGAAAGAATGTCTGTCGTGACAGCAACGATTGCAAAGCAGCGTTCCAAGGGATGGAATGGGCCCAACAGGGGCAAGGGGGCAAATTTGGATATTTTAGATATTATTTTAGATTCTGTGCTGGACAGTGTAAAACTGATTCCGTTTTTGTTTTTGACCTATTTGGCAATGGAATATCTGGAACATAAGACAGGTGAAGGGGCACGTCGGTTGATGGTAAGGGTGGGGCAAAATAACCGGAGGAAGGCTGGCAAAATAGTGGCGGGGCCGGTAGCAGGTGGTTTGCTTGGTGTTGTGCCGCAATGCGGCTTTTCCGCAGCAGCCTCAAATCTGTATGCCGGTCGTGTTATTACATTGGGGACGCTGATGGCGGTGTATCTGTCCACATCTGATGAGATGCTGCCATTGCTGCTGTCAGAGCGGGCACCTGTGAAGATGATACTGGGTATCCTATCAACGAAGGCAATGGTTGGTATGGCAGCTGGATTGAGCATTGATTTGCTGCGGATCAAAAAGGGCATCCGGGAACAGGAATGTATTCATGATATTTGTGAGCAGGAGAATTGTCATTGCGAAAATGGAATTTTTCGATCTGCGCTGTCACATACGCTGCAAATTGCTTTTTTTATTTTAGTGATTACGTTCACACTGAATCTGGTATTGTATTTAATAGGAGAAGAACTGTTGGCCAGTTTGATTCTGAACAGACCTGTTCTGGCTCCTGTTTTGGCCGGGGTGGTAGGCTTGATTCCTAATTGTGCCGGCTCTGTAGTGATTACGCAGTTGTATTTGAAAGGAGCAATGGGGGCAGGTGCTTTGATGGCAGGTTTGTTTGCGAATTCCGGTGTGGGGCTTTTGGTACTTTTTCGTGTTAATCATGACAGGAAGGAGAACCTGAAAATATTGGGGATGCTCTATGGAATTGGCGTTGCAGCAGGTGTGATTATAGGGTTTGCCATTTCCTAGCTGAAAGTGCCATTATGCAGCCATGCCGATACAATATCATGGCATTGTTTTGGCATGGTTATGGTCAGGGAAGATTGCATCATTTTGGCGAAAAGTGTATTTTTTTACTATGTTCAGGCAACTATTTAAGATTTCGGGAAAAAAATATGAAAAAAATTATAAAAAACACTTGCATTTCTTAAAACATTGTAATATAATAAGTCTTGTTCGTAAGGAACATACAAAACATAAGAAATGCACCGCTAGCTCAGTTGGTAGAGCACCTGACTCTTAATCAGGGTGTCCAGGGTTCGAGCCCCTGGCGGTGCACTTGGAAGAACTGATTTTGAGGACGCAGGAGCCTTGGGGTCGGTTCTTTTTTTGACGCCTGCAACCGCATGGAATCAGCATTTTCTTATATTCTGCAATGTAGGTCTATGTAATATTTTGTGAATGGTTGTGAATGTCTCATTTAAGTCTCAACGCTGGACAAGGATAGTTTTGAAGGCAACATGTCTCATTTTTGTCTCACTTTTTTATGCGTTCAAAGCTTGTTCTACGGCTTTCTGTGCATCTTCTTTTTCCAGGATAATATGATTATAAACTTCTATTACCATTTTTTCATTATCTCCCAAAAGCTCCGCAATTTTCTTGATGGAAATGGTAGGGATTTGGTAACAGAGGTTGGTACAATAGTTATGCCGGAATATGTGGGCGGTCAGCGTTGGAGAACCCATTTGCTTCTGGATGCCAGCCCATAATTTGACATAGGAGCTTTTGGTCATGATATTTTTACCAGTAGTGTAAAATAATCTGGACTGATGTAAGCACTTGCAGTATTCCTGCAGGAATGGATACATGGCCTTTGTGTTTAGCTCAGTATCATGCTTATATATTTCAAGCCAAGTTTTTGCATATTCAGGAACAGAAATTTTGGATTCCTTAAGAACATTTCTGTTTTTGACCTTCTCTTCCATATCCTTGACCATTTCCTCCAGAGCCCGGCTTGACTTCTTGGTGCGAAGTGTAACCCTGTGTTTAGTTCCATTTTCTGTATACGTCCCGTCCCAGACCTTGGCCTGGAAATACCCGTCTTTTCCTTTTATATACTTTGCTGTTGCCATATGGTATCCTCCTCCTTTTTTCAATTCACACCCCAGAAATGGGGTGACAAATGGGTATAAAAATAACATCCAACCAGAAACGTATGTTTTGGTTGACTGGATGCCTGCAAGCATATCAAAATCCTCCTTCCGTTCTGCATTGATGAATTTAGCCCACAGTTCAAGTTCGGTGCAGTCCTCTTTCAGCCCTGCGGGGAGTTTCGGGAGTTCTATTACATGGAACTCCATCTTGTTGGTATACAGGAATCCGTGGGTATCCTCACGGATGTGGAAACAGGAATAGAAATCTGTTTTGTCCTTGAATAGTATAAAGTCCAGTATGCTGATGCTGACACACTTTTTCAGTACATTGTATTTCTGGCCCTGTTCGATCTGGTCGGTGTACATCTTTGCGGCATAGAACAGGGAGCGGTCAGGCCATACCAGAAGCTCCGAAAGCTGGATTTCCGTGTCAATTACAGTGTCATTGTTCATGAGGATACGGACATCAAGTATCCCGAGTTTGTCATCTTCATGTATTTTCCGCAGGTAGGGGTTCAGGATCTGTGTCTTTTTTACGTCTTTCGGCTTCAGGTGGAGTACCGTACACAAGAACCCGGTGCGGGCTTTTTCGTCCATCATGATTTCCTCGAAGGCGAAGTCAATTTTGGGTTTCATCAAAAAAACGTCCATCAGTGTACCTCCAGCTGGGCATTTTGTTTCTATCTATTGCCATAGTGCGGGTGATGCTTTATTCTGGCCCTGCACGGTAAACGCACGATTTTATGTCTATCCACCAAAGAAAAAATCTGATATATTT
>CAMWLE010000027.1 GCA_947175015.1 uncultured bacterium | reverse complement strand
TGGAGGACTGAACACAGGTATTGATTGAGAAACAGCAGAAATTTGTTTATAGATTTTTTATAAAGCGTGCGTTTACCGTGTTCCATATTCTCAGTATGGTTGACATCCTTCAATCTTCTCAAAGCAATTGATTTTCTTTTGTCAGAATTTACATATCTTAAATGTAATCGGTGAAAAACATATATTTCCAGTGTCATAGAAGCCGCACAAGTTTTTTAACCGGAAGATGGGAAATTGCTGTTTTCTTCCAGATGCTTTTCATATATCTGAAGAATTCTCTGCCGATTGTAATTCAAGTGCATGATCATAGCAGCCTTTGCCCCCACAGAATCACCCTTTTTAATCGAATCTGTAATTGCCCTATGAGTTTCCAATGTCTCCTTCATTAACTGCCGCTGTGTCAAATTCACAAAGGTCAAAACCGCAGTGTCAATGATAGGAATCAATATCTCCACTACTCTGTTCCTGCTGCATTTCGCTATGTGTGTATGAAACTCCACATCCTTGCCTGCGTGGTTTTTTCCAGCTAGATACAATTGCTCCACCTCGCCGCATAGCACTTCCAACTGCTCTTTTTCTTCCTCTGTAATATTCTTACATGCCATAACTGCAATATCCGGTTCCAGCATCATACGCACATCCAAAAGCTCCAGTGCCAGTTTATAGCGGTCGCCAAGTTTTGCAAGCCCCAATGGATCTTCTTCCAAAGTGCTGGTATTGACTACATAGGTTCCAGCGCCCCTGCGAACCTCTAATATTCCTCTGGTAACCAGTCCTTTTACAGCTTCCCGTATGGTACTCCTTCCCACACCAAATTTTTCTGCCAGCTCAAATTCGTTGGGAATCTTTTTTCCGATTTCCACTGGTTCGCTTAGAATATAATTCATCAATTCTTCCTCTACCTGCGATCCCAGCAGTTTTTTATTCATCTTCTCAAATTGGTACATAACAATCTTCTTTCCCCTTTGTGAAATTCTTGAATATGCACTCTCTCAGATTCCCTCATGTTCCTTGATTGCTGCCTCAATTCTATGCTTTACCTCCACCGCAATTTCATTGGTCTTCATAGACGCATATTCCTCATAACATATGGGTTTTAAATAAATCAGTTTTACCGTCACAGGTGCGATAGATTTTTCATCAAAAGGCTTAAAAGAATCGATCAAAGCACAAGGTACAATAGGACATTTTGCCTTGACTGCACTTTTAAATGTGCCTCCCTTGAACGGCAAAAGTTCATTTCCCTTCCGACTCCGTGTACCCTCCGCGAAAATCAGAAAATTCCGTCCCTTTTTCACTTCATCCGCCATCTCGTTAATCACCTGAAGCGATTGCTTCAAATCTTCTCTGTCAATTGAGATCGCCTTCAATGCCGCAACTACCTGCTTCAACAATATGATATTACTGGCTTCCTTCTTGATTACAAAAGAAAAGGGAACCGGACAGGAGTCCAGAAATACAAGCACATCAAACAATCCCTGGTGGTTGGGAAAAAATATAAAACCATTCTCCTTTGGTATGTTCTCCAAACCAAACACTTCCACGTTAACCCTTCCGGCACGATTCGCAGCCTTGGTCACCTTCTTCACACATTCATATGCCTCTTCCAGACTGATATCTTCTCTCTTTCCGCATTTTCCGATACAATATAAATAATAAGGCGCCTTCAGGAACAACCTCAGCACCATCATGATGATACGCCGCATCTCTCTATCCTGCCCGTTTTCAATATTTTTTCTGCTTCCGATATTTTTACTCCGCTCACGAATTCATCTCCAGGCCTTTGGAAAATTTCAGACGTTTTATATAGGCTTCCATAAAATCAAAATCAGGTATATAATCAAATTCATTCACTTTCACAGCCGGAAGGGCAATTTTACTTTTTTTCATACGCTTTTCCACAGACCATTTATACCCATAATTATACCTGGTCTTCTCAAGTTTAATCACTGTAATGATAAACATTGCAAGAAATGGATTCCACTCCCTGCCCCGCAGCCGGACAGTAACAACTTTTTCACTGGCAAAGAAAGGTTTTGCCTGATAAAATGCCGAAGCCACACTTCCATCATAATTGATCACGAGCAGATTTCCATCCCGGTTAGATATGTCCACATAACCTGTAATTCCGTTATTTGACTCACTGGCGCTTACATATGGAAATTTGCCGTTTTTTGAATATTTTCTATAATAAGATTCACCTCTTTCAAGGATAAAAATATCATCATAGATAAATTCATGCCATAAGGCAGAAAACAATTCCGGAGGCAATTCTTCAACAAAGGGATTTTTATATACACAGAAGTCCTTTATCTCCGTTTCCTGAACCCATTGGGGAATATCTGCAAGTGAAGGAATCATAATGTCGGCAATGGACTTATTTGCCTGTCGTCCCCAATTAAATTTATATCTGTTTGCACGAATACACATACAATAAAAAAGCATTACCTGTTTGCTCATGGGCTGTCTTGGAACAAGATATGCCAAGTCCCTCCCTGAATAATACGGCGCATCCTGCAAAAAAGCATACAAAGCAGAACTGCTTCCCAAAGGTACGGAAATCGTATTTCCAGGATTGAGAACACTCCCTGTCGGCGGCAGAATTTTGGCTACCACACCATTATTATTTCTGTTTCTTGAAACAAAATGAATTCCAGTGGGACTCTGGACCTGCTTATTTAACTCCAGATCACTCCCATACTTTATGGAAAACAATGTGCTCAGAGGAACATTTGGCATTACCCTTCCACCTCCTCCAAAGTCAACTGCTTAAATGAAAAAATCATATAATCCTTCACTACTTCTTCAAAATCTGCCTGTGTTAATAAGGTATAATCCGTTTCAACAAAATACTCCCAAAGCCATTCATCCCTGCATTCACCGGAAACATCCCTTGTCAATTTCCTCCATATCCCATATGAATCGTCTATTCCTGCGTTTCTAAAAGAATTCAGCCATCTTTCCCGGTATTCCCCTGGAAGCATAGAATACACTACATGATCTTTATCAGGAATCCTCCCCAAAGTTTTATGCCAGATAAATCCATCCTCTTTCCAATTTCCAAAATAAACCGCTTTGTTAAAATCATGTGGCACACCTGACTTAAAAACCATAATACACGCAATCGTACCTGCAATCCCCTTAAACAGATCCAGATTCATACTCATAACCCCAAGAAGCGTGTTTTCCTTTAAAATCCTGTTGCGCAGCTCTAAATAATCATCGGAATGAGCACAGGAGGTAGGCACAATCACCACGGTTCTCTTCCCCTTCTGGACAGCTTTACACAACATATATACAAAATCCAGTATATTATATGCTGTCTCACTGTAAGGCGGATTCATCATACCCACAGTAGCATGAAAGTCTCGTATTTTATCCTGTAACTTCATACAATCTCCATGAAGAATATTGGATTTACCATCCCCACGAAGAATCATATTTGAACAGCCTAAGGCATACATGGTTGGATCACTCTCGCATCCCACCAATTGGTGCTTCCTGATATATTCTTTTACATCTTTCACGGTAAATTGGTCACTTCCATGGTATGCTTTATTGTGATTCTTCATCAAACGAATTTCCTTAGGATCAAGTTTCCCCTCCCCTGTCACTTTGTCAAAAAATGCCTCTATCTCTTCCTGGGTCATGCCTTCCGCAAGCGAATATAAATGATTCATTGCAGCAATCAGGAATCCACTGGTTCCAAGACATGGATCCAGAACAATATCTGTCACTTCAAGTTCTGCCAATTCACAAAACAAATCCGTTACAAAAGAAGGAGTCAATTTAATTCCGTTATTCGCTCCATTTTTTGCATACCGCAAAAATTCATGATAAAACTTACCAATAATATCTATATCATAATCTCCATTTAAGCATGGATAAATAGTTTCATGCAGCTTTTTAAGCACCTGCCTGAGTTTATCTGCATTATTTTCCAGCAATTCCTGTTGATTAAAAGTATCCGTAAATTTATCTCGCAACACCTGCTTCTTATATTCGTCATCAATATCGCTTGAATTGATTACACGCATAATTGCATTTTTCAGATTCGTCTGCGTTTCGCTTACAGGAATATCTCTGTTGTCATATGTAGTCTGAAACGTCTTATCCCTCAAGGCAAGCAGGAGACCCGATATCAGCAATGCCCTTACCAAAGGATTGACAGAGGAAGCATCGAGCATGATATTTAATTCTGTTGCCGCCAAAGTCGCCTTTTCCTCATTGAATTCTTTTATAATATGATTCGTCTCATTTTTAACAAAGCTGACATAGTACTCATAAGGGTATAATTGCTCCAATTTTAAATCATAAAACGGACCATAACACAGTTTATCCTTTTTATCTTCCGTAAATTGCAGGCTCTGATTCCTTTTCCAGAAAAAAGTCTTGACATTAAGAGTATCGTGATTCGGAATTCCCGAAATTCCTATGGCAATTACATCATATTCCCTGGACAGAAACTTAGCATAGTGAACCGCTCCATCAACAGCATATTTCCCAATAACGTCCCCCCGTACAGGCAGCATTTTTTTATCCCGCAATGTAGGACTAATCAGCAGAGAAGTCTTTTTTTCAGGTTTACATTCAATTACAATGGCCAAATTAGATTGGTTGTTCACAATTACGAACTCCGGTCTCCCATAATCCGCGGATGTCGTCCATAGTTTATCCCTGGACTCATGGGACGAACACTTGCTGGCATTCTTCAGCAGGCCTTCTAATTCCATATTCTTTTTATAATCGTCCTGCGCATACATTACCAATCCATTTCCGTCAAATCTGTCGCAATCGGCCGGATCTGGATATCCTAATTCATCAACCAATATTTTTCTGGCCTTTTCCACGATTTTCTGTTCTGCCATTTTCCGCCTCTCCTTATGATTCCTGTACTCTTCCACGACTTCATCATAATGATAACCTCTGCCCGCTTCACCAAAAGATGTGTAACCCCCTATGACTCCCAATCCATATTTTTCTCTACCCTATTTATAGCACATTTGTTCGATTTTTGCAACTACTTTTTCTTCCGACAAAATCGGCACCCCTTTCACCGTAAATAGAGAGTGCCGCCAAAACATATATCACTGTGAAATCTCGCCTTACACAAAACCATAATAACCCCGTTGCTTCACAGTTGTTATATTATGGTAAAGGCATATATCATGACCGAATATTAAGGAATTATTCTCACCGATGCCTCCAGGTACTCCTGGAAAACAAAATCAGAATCGGGAAGATTTCCAGCCTCCCGGCCAGCATATCCATAATCAGCACCAGCTTGGAAAATGTACTATAAGCTGCAAAATTACAGGTAGGTCCCACCACTTCAAACCCCGGTCCAATATTGTTGAAGCAGGTTAGTACGGCAGAAAGATTGGTAGTGATCGAAAATCCGTCTACCGAAACCAATAGATAACTGAGTATAATGATAATCACATAGGCCGCAAGATAAGCGTTCGTATTCTGGAGCACCTTCTCCCCTACCGACTGACCATTGACCCTTACCACCTGAACTTTCTGCGGATGCACTACCTGACGTACACTTCTGCGCAGACTTTTGATAACCAGCAATGCACGTCCGCATTTAAAACCGCCTCCCGTACTGCCCGCACAGGCACCAATGATCATTAGGCTGAGCAGAATTGCCTTGGAAAAGCCCGGCCACAGATCAAAATCCGTTGTGGCGTAACCTGTGGATGTGATAATAGATACCACCTGAAAAGCCACATGTCTGATTGTTTCCCCCAATGTAGCATAAAATCCCCTCAGATTCAAGACAATCAATATGATACTCCCCAGAGTCAACCCCAGATACAGCCTTAATTCTTCATCCAGAAATACATTTTTAAACTGCCGGAGCATCAATAAATAGTAGCAGGTGAAATTAACCCCAAACAAGAGCATGAATACCGTACATACATTTTGAATATAAGGGCTGTAGCTGGCTATACTGTCATTTTTGATTCCAAATCCCCCTGTTCCGGCCGTACCAAATGCCGTACAAACCGCTTCAAACAGAGACATATTTCCCAACAACAGAAACACCACATTTACCACTGTGAGTATAATGTACAACAGGTACAGAATACTTGCCGTCTTTTTCATCCTTGGCACCAGTTTGCCCACATTAGGTCCCGGACTTTCCGCTCTGAGCAAATGCATGGTATAGCCATTGTCGTCGCCTCCCACAGAAGACACCGCCAACAGGAACACAAGCACGCCCATTCCTCCCAGCCAATGACTAAAGCTCCGCCAATACAGGATTCCCTTCGGCAGCACTTCCACCTCCGGCAGAATACTGGAACCTGTGGTGGTAAACCCTGACACAATTTCAAAAAATGAGTCAATCAAACTGGGAATTGCCCCGGAAAGATAAAAAGGCAGGCACCCCAACAGACTCATTACAATCCAACAGATGCCCACACAAGCCAAACCATCCTTGGCCAAAAAAAGATTTCGGGAGCCTCTGCATACTGCCAACAGCAACCCTGCCGTCGCCATCACCGCAAGAATACTCCACAGAAAAGCCCATACTGCCGCATACTCCTTCTCCCACAGGCTGATCAGCATTGCAGGCACCATGAATACTGCCTCCACAAGCAGGATTTTGCCGACAAATCTCCCCATCATTTTAAAATTCATAACATAGCCTCGATTCCGCTATCCAACATTTCTATTTATTCAAATATATCATTCAACTGATATATTCCTTTCCCCTTGCTGGTGACAATAATAACCATATCGCCTTCATAAAAACTGGACTCGCCATTGGGTATCTCCAACTTCGGCCCCTTCACAATACACACCACCAACACACCTTTTTTCAGCCTCAGGTTCTTCAGAGGCTCACCACAATGTCTGGTTCCCTTCTCCGCCAGAAATTCCATAGCCTCTGCCTGCCCGTCCGCAATGGTATGCACAGTCAGGGCGGCTCCGGTCTGATTTTTCATAGCCCGTACATACTGCACGATTGTATTACAGCATAATTCCCTTGGACTGACAATACTGCCCAAAGACAAATTGCCAAGAATATTCGTATCATCTGTGCGTCCAAGCTTGGTAATCACCTGTGGAATATGACTGCTGGTGCCATATAAGGAAATGATCATGTTCAGTTCATCCAATCCTGTCATGGTCACAAGCGCATCACAATCGGAAAAGCCTTCACTTTCCAACAGGAAACGGCTGCTGGCATCCCCATGTATCACACTGGCAGAGGGCAGCATAGCCGCAAGCTGCGTACACCGGTCCAGATTCCGCTCTATGATCTGTACTCCCATACCGCTTTTTTCCAGAAGCTTCGCCAGATAATAACTGACTCGTCCGCCGCCGCACAGAATGACTCTTTTTACCTTATGGGTAATAACCCCCAGATTTTTCAACAATATTGCCAGGGTATCCGTAGAGGCCGTCACGAAAATACGGTCGCCTTCCCGAAGCACAAAATTTCCATCCGGCGCCACGGCCTTGCCATCCCGAAGTACGGCGCAGACTAGAATCTGACACTTGACAATAGGCGCCAAATCATTTAATGCCACATTGCAGAGCTTACTCTCGTTATCTAAGCGTAACTCCACAATCTCCACACGTCCCTTGACAAAAGTATCCCTTTTGAGGAAACCGGGATATTTTAACAGCCTCTCTATCTCTGCCGCTGCCTGCCGCTCCGGATTCACCGTCATGGACAGGGCAAACATTTCCCGCATCTCATATATCTGTACTGCATATTCCGGATTACGCACTCTTGCAATGGTATGAATGTCAGGGTTCAGACCATGAGCAGTCATGCAGCACAACAGATTCACCTCATCTTGTCCTGTCATGGCGATGAGAAGATTCGCCTCATCCACCCCTGCCGCCTGCAATGTCTCCATGGAGGCACAATTTCCCTGCACTACCATAACATCATAACGTACTTCACTTGATTCCAACACCTTTGGATTGGAATCTATCAATGTCAGGTCGTCCCCCTCGGCGGATAGCTGACGGGTCAGTATTGCCCCCATCTTGCCATCGCCGGCAATAATTATCTTCACAACAGCCACTTCCTCCTGTCAATTTATGATTCTGCGCACTGTCAGAATCGTCTTATATTCCGCCCGGCTGACCTTAATACCGCCACTGGGATAGGGGTTGCTATTGCTGGCATGCACGATCATTCCGTTTCCAATATAGATTGCCACATGCCCATCATAACATATGATATCTCCGGGTTGTGCCTCCGAATAACTCACCCCTGTTCCCACGCTCTGCTGTTGGGTAGAGGTTCTTGGAAGCGTATATCCGTAATTACTATACACCCTATATGTAAAACCTGAACAGTCCGCACCGTTTGTCAGGCTGGTTCCGCCATACACATAAGGGTTCCCTATATACTGGCACGCAAAATTGGCAATCTGCTTCCCTAGATCACTGCCGTTGGCATTATCAATGGCTGTGGAATAATCCGTAGGCGTATACGTTGGCGTGACAGGCTTTGTTGCAGTCGCTTGTAATTGCTTAAGTCTCTGCTGATCCTGTTCCAAAGCCTTCTTCGCTACCGCAGCATCCTGCCTGGCTCTTGCCAGTTCAGCCTCATAATTGGCTGATTCCTGCTTTTTCTTAGCCAACATGGTATCCAGTCGGGACTTCTGTCCCTGCAATTCCGCCTTATCTGTCTGCAACTGCTGTCTATGAGTCACCAAATCCTGCTTATCCTCTTCCAGTTGTTGTTTATCCGCTTCCAGTCCGGCCTTCTCTTCCTCCAGCTGATCCCACAGATCATGCACCTGATTCTTCATATCAATATACTCTAAAAGCAGGTTTCTCTCATACTCATACATCTTCTCAATGCGATCCATGCGATTGAGCACGCCGGAGAATCCCTTACCCTCCAGCAAGGCATTCAAAATAGATTCTTCACCCGTCTCATAGATCAGCCTGGTACATGCGGCAATATTCTCCCGCAGCGTGTCCTCCCTTACAACAGCCGCCTCATACTCTGCCTCTGTCTCCTCAATCTGAATCTTCTTCTGAGCAATTTCTTCCTCTTTTCCGGCGATTTCTCCCTCTTTTCCGGAAATCTCCCTCTCCTTTTCAGCAATTTCGTCTTCCTTCATGCTAATACTGGTCATAGTATTCACTATCTCGGCATTCAGATCATCGATTTCCTCCTGAAGCAGATCCTGTGCACTCTCCAAACCTACGATTTGATTATAAAGTGCATTGATCTTCGCCTGATCTTCTGCGATTTTATTCTGGATATCGCTGACGGAGGTCGCTTCCACGGTCAATGTTCCCAATCCTTCGGCACCGGCCAATGCTGCCGCAAGGCTTACAGACAATATGAAGTTAAATATAGGTTTATTCTTTTTTCTCATGAAATTAGCATACCACACTTCGCTCCATTTTTCATTAGGAAATAAAAAATTAAGAATTGGCTTATAACTCACAATTATTTACCGTCCTGGGGAAAGGAATTACATCACGGATATTGCTCATACCCGTCAGGTACATAACACATCTCTCAAATCCCAAGCCAAAGCCCGCATGTCTTACGGAACCGAATTTGCGCAGATCCAGATAAAAGGCATAATCCTCTTTCTTCAGCCCCATCTCTTCCATCCTCTGTTCCAGGATTTCCAGCTTATCCTCTCTCTGGCTTCCGCCAATGATCTCTCCGATTCCCGGTACCAAACAGTCCATGGCAGCTACCGTCCTGCCGTCCTCATTTAACTTCATATAAAAGGCCTTAATCTCCTTCGGATAGTCCGTAACAAACACCGGGCGTTTGAACACCTCTTCTGTGAGATATCTCTCATGTTCAGTCTGCAGATCACAACCCCAGGATACCTTGTAGTCAAAAGCATCGTTATGCTTCTCAAGAATTTCAATCGCTTCCGTATAAGTTACATGGGCAAAATCCGAGTGAGCCACATGTTCCAGCCTCTCAATCAGCCCCTTATCCACAAACTGATTGAAAAATGCCATCTCTTCCGGCGCATTTTCCAACACGTAACGAATGACATATTTTAACATTCCCTCCGCAAGCATCATATCATCCTGCAGGTCGGCAAATGCCATCTCCGGCTCTATCATCCAGAATTCCGCCGCATGTCGGGTGGTATTGGAATTCTCCGCCCGGAAGGTGGGCCCAAACGTATACACATTTTTAAATGCAAAAGCATACGTTTCCACATTCAACTGTCCGCTGACCGTAAGATTGGTGGGCTTGCCAAAAAAGTCCTTGCTGTAATCTACCTTGCCATCCTGGGCCACAGGAAGTTTCTCCAGATCCATAGTGGTCACCTGAAACATCTCTCCGGCGCCCTCACAATCGCTGCCTGTGATAATGGGTGTATGAACATATACAAATCCCCGATCCATGAAGAAGCTGTGAATGGCATAAGCAATCAGTGAACGTACCCGGAATACTGCCTGGAACGTGTTCGTCCTGGGGCGCAGATGTGAAATGGTACGCAGGTATTCAAACGTATGACGCTTTTTCTGCAATGGATAATCCGCTGTGGAAGGCCCTTCCACCAACACTTCTTCCGCCTGCATTTCAAAAGGCTGCTTGGCATTGGGTGTCTCCACAATGGTTCCCTTCACGATCAGCGCCGCCCCCACATTCATTTTACATAACTCGTCAAAGTTGGGCAGTTTGTCCCCATATACCACTTGCAGCGTTTCAAAAAAAGTACCATCATTGATGATAAGGAAGCCGAAATTCTTGGAATCTCTGTTGCTTCTGACCCAGCCGCCTACTGTCACTTCCTTGCCAATGTAGCTTTCCCGATTGCGATAAAGCTCCTTAATGTCTGTCAAATGTAACCTTGCATTAGATTCTGTTCCCATATTTACCTCTTTTCCGCATTTTATGCTTTCTATCTTATTTATGAGCAAATCTTGGCTCATTTCTGAAAAAAGTACCCTCATGAATTACTTTGCTCTAGTATCTGCCATTCGCAGCCATTGTATCCTGTGTTTCTCATCTATACTGCCGGACAAGTCAATTTTCTGCTTGTGGTGCTGTAATATCTGCCTTTTCTATCAGGAAATCCATCACTTTTTCACTCATAACATAATTACGATACTCTTCCCTGTCATAACTCCCCAACAGCTCTTCTATCGTTGTACCGGCGGCTGTCGCCTCTTCTTCCAGTTTCTCCTGAAGCTCCTCATCAGATACCGTCAATTGTTCCTCATTTGCAATGGCCTGCAGCAACACATCCTGCCTTGCCTGCAGCAATGAAAAATGACTCACATAGTCCTCACTGGTCATCCCCATGGTATTGGCATAGGTTTCTGCATCAACTCCATAAGTGAATGCCACATTCGTAAGGCTGTTATAAATTCCATCATGATACGAGTCCACGAAACTCTCAGGTAATTCATCAACCACACACTGACTCAACAGCTCTTCCATAATAGCATTCTGTACATTATACCGGTAATTGGCATCCGCACTTTCCTGAAGATAATCATAAACATACTGACGCAGTTCTTCCACTGTGCTCACATCCGGGACTCCCAATGCCGCCACCACAGAATCCACCATTTCGTCAGCAGTGGGAAGAATAAAATGTACGGTCACAGTGAACACCACTGCCTGTCCTGCAAGTTCCGCATTTCTAAAGTTTTCCGGGAACATCAGATTCAGATCCACTGTCTCCCCGGGCATAACTCCTATCAACCCCTCCTCAAATCCATCAATAAACTCCCCTGAACCAATGGTCAGATCCGCGTTGGAAGCAGTTCCCCCTCCAAAGGCAACCCCATCCACCTTTCCTACATAATCAATAATAACGATATCTCCTTCTTCCACCGCCCGGTTCGTGACCCCGCCGTTATCCGCCGTCACATAGCTTTGATATACCGCCAACGTCAACTCATCCCACTGGCTCTGCTGCACTTCCACTGGCGCCACCGAGATACTGATGTTATTGTACTCTCCTAAAGTGACATAATTATCCACTTTCATTTCGTTTAGATTGCTGTTGGTTATCGCCGGTTCCTGACCACATCCTGTCAGCAGACCTGCCACCAAAAAAGCGGCTATCAAACTTACTGATTTCTTCATAAAACTCCTCCAACTTTTCATTCTATATCGCGCCTTTTGCAACATATTACCTCCATGCAGCACAGGAAAACCAGCTCACTGTTTTCATATGATACCCAACAAAAGCATCTGCCCGTTCCGCACTTGTTCTCCATTGTAACATATCTCTAAAGAAATTACAATTTCTATTACAATTGTCCTGAAACTGATATACCTCTTTTTCTGCAGCCATTCAGGCAGGTAACTGTACTTATGCTTTTGTCTTGTCTTTCTCTTGCTCTTGTCTTTCTCTTACTCTTTTCTTGCTTGTTTCTTGCTCTTCTCTTGTCTTTCTCTTGCTCTTCTCTTGTTTTCCCCTTCTGTCTAATACATGACTATCTGCAAGTCATCCGCAAAGGCTTTATACCTCAAAACTCCCCTTGCAGCAAGACAAATCACAAAAATCCTCCCGGCATAAGACAATATTTATCTTACACCGTGAGGATTCCTTATATCCATACTTTCCTCTTTTTTCCACCAGTTGAACCTGTGTCTCCCGCTCTGATAGCTGGCCGTCCTCCGAGCCAATGAAGCTTATGGTTCAACCTTCAACAATCCTCCATAAAAGTATCAGCAATCCCATAATTTCTGTTGCTTATCCACAGGTATTTGTGCTAAAATATGGAAAAGAGATTACAGGAGGATTATCATTTATGAGACCATGGATGATTGTATTAATTGTAATAACCGTAATATTGATTGCAGTAGTTGTAGTATTGTATTTTCTCGGAAAAAGAGCGCAGAAAAAGCAAAATGAACAGCAGGCAATGTTGGAAGCCAACAAACAGACCGTCTCCATGCTGATCATCGACAAAAAGAGGATGAAATTAAAGGACGCCGGCTTGCCGCAGGTAGTGCTTGACCAGGTTCCCAAACTTATGCGCGGCTCTAAACTCCCCATCATAAAAGCCAAGGTAGGCCCCCAGATCGCATCTCTGATCTGCGAAGAGAAAATCTTCGACAACGTTCCAGTGAAGAAAGAAGTAAAAGCCGTTATCAGCGGCATCTATGTACTGGATGTGAAAGGTCTGCATGGTAAACAAATACAGCCCGCAACCCCTGCCAAGAAAAAGGGACGTTTCAAACGTGCTCTCGAAATGGCTCAGGAAAAAGCCGGTGCAAAACCTTTAAAGTAAGATACAACACTTAAAAAAATTCCCATGAACAAGATTCATGGGAATTTTCTATACTCAGATACACATTGTCCAGCAATCCGCATCTTATCAATCATCTTTATCTGATTTCTTTACTTTTGCCTGCTTTTGGAAGAAAGAAATTCCATAACAGAAAATCTGTGTATATCCATAAAGCCCCTCTGCATATTTTTCCCTGATAATTTGGTTGATTGCCTCATCACAGTCCTTATCCATATCAGATTCCCTTTTGGATTTTTTGGCTTCTATAACGATTGCCCGGCGGTTTCTTTTATCTTTGAGCAATATATCCGGCCTTCCTAAACCTTTCTCCCTATTTGACTCCACATGATATCCATGTCCCACAAAGATTCCCACAAGGAACGCATGATAATAGTCCTCGTGATAATCATTGTAACTGATGGTGTACCATAAAAGGTCTGATATCAGCTTGGTTGCTTCTTCCACATCACTTTCCCACAACGCATTGATAAGGTTATGAATCTCCGATCTGTCTGCCATATTCTTAAAATACACAACTACCGTATCCTCAAATATAGCCGCAATCTCTCTGTTAGGGATTTTAAGTGAAATGTTTTCTCCCTCTTCGCCGGGGTCTGCCTTTGTGATATATCCGGTCATAAGCAGCACGCTCCATAGATTATCCTCTGATGCGTGGAGCATATCAGAGGTAAGTTCATCAGAAATCGACTGCGTTATCGTTCCGCCATTTAGTAGTATCTCAAATTTCTCTGTTACATCAAAATCTGTCCGTTCAACAAAAGTAAGCAGGATTCCGTTATGGCTTGTAAACTTCCAGTAATTCTTGGGGTTTGCATCTTTTCTCTTTTTTAAGGCTGACATATAATTCATGACATCCCAGGGACAATATAGCAAACTCCCTCCAAACACATAGCCGTCATACCATTCTTTTATGACCTCTGCCTTATCTTCTCGGTCAGCAGTGATTAATATCTCCTCCACTTCATCCTCTGAAAATCCAAAGTATTCAGAGAAATCTTCATCCAATACAGAATACGAGGCAAAGTTATTGGTACCTGTAAATATACTCTCCTTTGCAATACGAAGACATCCGGTAATCACAGCAAATTCCAGGAATTCATTGTCTTTCAGTGCGGTACTCATAATACCTTTGACTACATCAAGCATAGCAGAATAATATTGATTTATCTTAGCATCTTTCTCACTTGCCTTTGTCAGAGGGACATCATATTCATCTATCAGAAGAATCACTTTTTTACCATAAACAGCGTGCATCATTCGCATGATAGTTTTGAGAGACCCCTGTACTTCAGCATCGGATGCCGTATGAAACATCAATCTCTCAAATATCTGCACATCAGCAGGATTCACGGAAGATTCTGCAGCTAAGTCAGGTATTAATTTGCAGACATCCGCAATACTATTTTTTAATTTATCATATGCAACACCAAATTCCTCTGCTTCGGCATCCTTAAAAGAAATAAAAAGCACAGGATATTGATTCATCCATTTCTCACAAAATTCCCTATGTTCCGTAATCTTAAGACCTTCAAATATGCCTTTGCTCTCTTTTCTTATACTGAAAAAGTTTGACAACATACTCATCATTAAAGTCTTGCCAAACCTTTGCGGTCTGGTAAACAGTGTGACTTGATTGTCTGTATCTTCTACAAGTTCATATATGATATCTGTTTTATCCACATAATAATTATTCGATTTACGCAAAGCTTCAAAATCTGATTTGCCTACACCTACCTTAAATGCCATGCAGAGCCTCCTTTCCGTCAACAAAATCTTTACCTATAACTGACAGCGTATTTATCCTCTTTTACTACACTTTACCATAGCGCCCTTGAAATAGCAATTTAAAATGCGTTTCCATAACATGCCAAAAAAGGATGAGGACAGGCACAAGATATAGTATAAAAACACCATCTACCATAGAAAAATATCTTCACTTAAAAAGGATTGCCGCAACACCACTGTGTTTTTGGCAATCCTTATCCGGCAATTCCTATCTATCAGTCTTATTTATTGATACTTATTCATTTGTTCTTATTCCCAGAGCGTGTCTGAAAACGAAATGCCACGCAAAATATACCTTAGTTCTTATCAGCCAGTTCCGCACGCAGCTTCTCTGTCAGAGCCGGAACGATCTTGTTCAGGTCACCCACCAGTCCGAAATCAGCCACGTCAAAAATAGGTGCGGTATCATCCTTATTGATTGCAATGATGATATCTGATTCCTCCATGCCTGCCAAATGCTGAATCGCACCGGAGATACCAACTGCAAAATAAACATTGGGACGCACCGTTTTGCCGGTCTGTCCTACCTGCAGATCCTTGGGTTTCCAGCCTGCATCCACAACCGCACGAGAACAGCTCACAGTACCGCCAAGAACATCTGCCAGATCTTCCAGCATTTTGAAATTCTCAGGACTTCCCATGCCGCGGCCGCCGGACACCAGAATTTTGGCATCCATAATATCTACGGTATCGGATACTGCCTTTACCACCTCCAGGATTTCCACATATTTATTATCAGGTGTAAATCCGGGATTGAATTCCTCCACATTTGCCTTCACACCAGCCTTTTTCTCCTTCTTCTGCATAACGCCGGGGCGAACCGTCGCCATCTGAGGACGAAAATCAGGGCAGGCAATGGTTGCAATGGTATTGCCGCCGAAAGCAGGACGAGTCATCAAAAGCTGATTGTGCTTCTGTTCCTTGCCAGGTACAGGGTTAATCGGGAAATCTCCGATGTCAAGCTGTGTACAGTCTGCCGTCAAACCAGTGTGAATTCTGGCAGAAACACGAGGTCCAAGATCACGTCCGATTGCAGTTGCACCTACCAGGAAAATCTCCGGTTTATATTTCTGAATCACGGAAGCCAGCGCATGTGCGTATGGTTCTGTACGATACTCCTTCAATTCAGGATCATCTACTACGATCACCTTGTCTGCACCATACTCGGCAAGCTCATCCGCCAGCCCCTTTACATCGCTGCCTACCAGAACAGCCGTAACCTCGGTGCCAAGGTCATTTGCCAAATCCTTGCCCTTGCCGATCAGCTCAAATGCAATGCTGTTGATACAGTTATCCACTTGCTGCGCAAAGACATATACACCTTTATATTCCTCTAAATTCATTGTTGTTCCTCCTATTCAAAGTCGCTGCGCGACGGCACTAAAGGGTGAAGTACACTCGGTGCACAGGTTATGAGAGACAAATTTCATGAGAAAATGCACTCATGAAATTTGCTCTCGTGCACCTTCGTGACTTCACTTGTCCAGCTATCAATTTTTATCAAACTGCTTGACATTTCTTAGCTGGACTATTCAAAATTGCCGCTTGCGGCAATTTGTTCCGTTCCGGGACTGTTTTTATTTCTTATTCATTTTAGATAACATGCTTTTCCTTCAGCTTGCCAACGATGTAATCAACAGCTTCGGCCGGGTCCAGCGTAACCTTCTCGCCCGCACCTTTCCTCACCTTATCGGAAGCCTTTGCGATCTGGGTCGGAGATCCTTTCAGACCTAAATTGGAATCCTCTACATCCTTCAGATCTGCCCTGCCCCATACGGTAATCTCCGCCTTGCATGCGTCAAAAATTCCGCCGGGAGTCATATATCTGGGCTCGTTCAACTCTGCCAGAGCGGTAATCAGACAAGGCATCTTCGCCTTCAGCACATGATATCTGTCATCAAACTGACGCTCTACAATGACGCTGTCGCCTTCTATCTTCAAATTCTGTGCATAAGAAATCACAGGAATATTCAAATGCTCGGAAATCTGGGGACCAACCTGTGCGGTGTCGCCATCAATCGCCTGACGTCCGGTAATAATCAAGTCATATTCCATATTGCGCAATGCGCCAGCCAAAGTCTGGGAAGTAGCCCAGGTATCCGCACCGCCAAGCACCCTGTCTGTCACCAGAACACCCTTGTCAGCGCCCATGGCAATGGCTTCACGCAGTACATCCTCTGCCTTGGGAAGCCCCATGGTCAGAACCGTAACTTCCGCGCCATACTGATCTTTTAACCTGAGTGCTGCCTCCAGGCCCGCTTTGTCATCGGGATTCATAATCGTCATCATTGCAGCTCTGTCCAATGTACCGTCGGGATTAAACTTAACGCCGCCCTTGGTATCGGGAACCTGCTTAATACAAACAACAACCTTCATTGTATTTTCACTCCTTATTTTCTATTTTCATGTTCAGCCGTTTCATCTCACAGCCATACCATATTTCAGGCGTAACGTATTACAATCACAACACATTACACCAGCAACATATTACAGTTGCAACACACTACATCAGTAAATTCCCCTGCATCCGGCTGCCCCGCCTCGCATGAAAATCCGGGGTTTTACCATCACATCATTTCAACTGTAATATATTCCTTCCTGCCTGCTAAAATATGATACCGCTTTACTTCAAAAGCGCAGCGCTGATAACCATTCTCTGCACTTCGCTGGTGCCTTCATAAATCTCCGTAATCTTGGCATCACGCATCATGCGCTCCACATCATACTCTCTTGTATAGCCATAGCCGCCGTGAAGCTGTACAGCCTTGGTGGTAACTTCCATAGCAACTTCCGCTGCATACAATTTTGCCTGTGCTGCCTCGAAACCATATTCCTTCTGCGTTGCCTTAGCCATAGCAGCCTTATATACAAGCAACTGCGCTGCCTGCACCTTGGTTGCCATATCAGCAAGCTGGAACTGTGTGTTCTGCTGTGCGGCGATGGACTTGCCAAACTGCTTCCTCTCCTTCGTATAGGCAATGGTTCTGTCCAATGCTCCTTCCGCAATGCCTAATGCCTGAGCAGCAATACCGATACGTCCGCCGTCCAATGTATGCATTGCAATCTTGAAGCCCTGCCCCACCTTGCCTAAGAGATTCTCCTTGGGCACACGACAGTCGGTGAAAATCAATTCATAAGTAGAAGATCCGCGGATACCCATTTTCTTCTCCTTGGTACCGAAACTGAAGCCAGGGGTTCCCTTCTCTACAATAAAGGATGAAATCTCTTTGATCTTCCTGCCCTTTTTCTCAATCATACCGGTAACGGCAAATATAACATACACATCTGCTTCCTTACCATTGGTGATGAAAATCTTGGAACCATTGATCACATACTCATCACCTTCCAGCACAGCCTTCGTCTGCTGTCCCTGCGCATCCGTACCTGCACCCGGCTCAGTCAAACCAAAAGCGCCCAGTTTCTCACCCTTTGCAAGGGGCACCAGATATTTCTGCTTCTGCTCTTCCGTTCCAAACGTCATAATGGGATCACAGCACAGGGAAGTATGTGCAGACACAATAACGCCTGTAGTACCACAAACCTTTGACAGTTCTTCCACGCACATTGCATAGGTCAGGGGATCACATCCCTGTCCGCCATACTCCTTGGGGATGGGAATTCCCAGAAAACCATTTTTTGCCATTTTAGCAACCGTCTCCCTGGGGAATTCTTCTGTTTCATCCACTTCCTGTGCCAGAGGCTTTACTTCTTTCTCAGCAAACTCTTTGAAAAGAGTCCGCGCCATTTCATGTTCTTTGCGCAACGTAAAATCCATGATTTACATTCCTCCATCTATTTCTTAATAAAATTATGTTGCTATTGCAACCTCAAATTCACTTACCGCCTATTTGCTGTAATTGTAGAAACCTTCGCCGGTCTTCTTGCCAAGCTTGCCTGCACGTACCATCTTGCGAAGCAGAGGATGAGGACGATATTTGGAATCACCTGTCTCATTCTGAAGCACTTCCATAATAGCAAGCACAATATCCAAACCTACCAGATCGCCCAATGCCAGAGGTCCCATAGGATGAGAAGCGCCAAGCTTCATAGCCGTATCGATATCTTCCACACTGGCAATACCTTCTGCATAAATGCCAATGGCCTCATTGATCATAGGAATCAGTATTCTGTTTACCACAAATCCGGGAGCTTCCTTCACTTCCACAGGTGTCTTACCGATTTCTGCCGCAATGGACTTAATCTTCTCCACCAGCTCATCAGGTGTATTAGCACCTGCGATAACCTCCACCAGTTTCATCCTGTCGGCAGGGTTGAAGAAATGCATACCAATCATGGGTCTATCCAGGCCGGCACCAATCTCCGTAATGGACAGAGAAGAGGTATTGGTAGCGAAGATGCACTCAGGCTTTACAATTTCCTGCAATTCCTTAAATGTGGTCTTCTTAATCTGCATATTTTCCGGTGCAACTTCGATGACCAGATCACAATCTGTACAAATATCTTTCAGTCCGGTTACGATTTTAGCGGAAATTGCATCCGCCTGCTCCTGTGACAGCTTCTCCTTGCCTACCAGGAAATTCAAATTCTTTAAAATACGTGCCTTGCCGCCGTCAGCGAACTCCTGCTTAATATCACACAGACAAACTTCATAACCTTCTGTCATGGCAAATGCCTGTGCAATTCCAGCTCCCATTGTGCCTGCACCGATAATACCTACTTTCATTGAAAGTTCCTCCTTACCATCTTATATTTATTATTACAGTCCAATTCTGCATATGTTTGAAGAGCGCCTTTCACTTCTGCTTATTCTTGAAAGGAGCCTTCGCTTTCTGCTTATTCTTGAAAGCTGCCTTCGCCCTCTACTTGTTCTTGAAAGGCTCCTTCACTTTCTCCTTATTTTTATCAAGGAAGAATGCCATGCCATATCGCTGATCCTCTGTCTCAAAGCAATTGCCAAACAGCTTTTCTTCTATGATTAATGCCTCTTCCATATCCACATCCAGGCCTTCGTTGATCGCCCTCTTGCAATTGCGGACTGCAATAGGTGCGTTCTTTGCAATGCCTGCTGCCATCTTCTCTGCAGCAGGGAGCAGTTCCTCCTGAGGATAAACCGCATTCACCAGGCCGATTCGATATGCCTCGTCCGCCTTAATATTGCGAGCCGTGTATATCATCTGCTTTGCCATACCTGCGCCTACCAGCCTTGCCAGACGCTGTGTACCGCCGAAGCCCGGCGTAATTCCCAGACCCACTTCCGGCTGACCGAACACGGCGTTATCAGAACATATCCTGATATCACAGCTCATGGAAAGCTCACATCCGCCCCCAAGGGCAAAACCGTTGACCGCTGCAATTACAGGAATCGGGAAATTCTCCAGCCTGCGGAACACATCATTCCCTTTCTTGCCAAATGCTTCCCCTTCCGCCTTGCTCAGGTTGCTCATCTCCCCGATATCTGCACCTGCCACAAAGGACTTCTGGCCTGCTCCGGTGACAATCAGACAACGCACCGTTCCTAAATCTACCTGATCCAGAACCTTGTCAAGTTCCTCAAGCACTGCTGAATTCAAAGCGTTCAGTGCCTTCTCACGACTGATTGTGATAATGGCATATTCACCCTTCTGCTCATATACTATAAATTCCATTATTTTCTCCTATTCCAGTATTATTGATTTAGTCTTCCATCTTCACAATGGTAGAGCATCCCATACCACCGCCGATACACAGCGTAGCCAGACCCGTCTTCGCGCCTTTGGCCTGCATCTCATGCAAAAGTGTCACGAGGATACGGCATCCGGAAGCCCCCACAGGATGACCCAATGCAATGGCGCCGCCGTTAGGATTCAACTGCTTATCCACATCAATTCCAAGTTCCTTGCCCACTGCTACGGACTGTGCCGCAAATGCCTCGTTTGCCTCAATAATGTCAAAATCTTCAATCTTCATACCGGTCTTAGCCAGAACCTTCTTCGTAGACGCCACAGGACCAATACCCATTACCTCAGGACGAACACCCGCCAAAGCACCTGCTACATAAGTTGCCATAGGCTTAACGCCCAATTCCTTCGCCTTCTCTTCGCTCATCACCACAATGGCCGCTGCGCCGTCATTAATGCCGGAAGCGTTGCCTGCTGTGACAAAACCATCAGGATTAATCGGACGAAGCTTTGCCAATCCCTCTATGGTAGAACCGGCACGAGGGCCTTCATCCACCTTGAACTCAATGACTTCTTTCTTTTTCTTCACCATCACCGGAACGATCTCCGCATCAAACGCACCGGACTTCTGTGCTGCCTCTGCCTTCTGCTGGCTCTTCAATGCGAACTCATCCAGCTCTTCCCTGGTCAACCCCCATTCACGGCAAATGTTGTCCGCAGTAGTGATCATGTGATAATCATTGAACGCATCCCACAAAGCATCCTTGATCATGGTATCCACCAAAGTACCATTATTCATCCGATAACCATAACGCGCCTGGGGAATTGCATAGGGAGCCATGGACATATTCTCCATACCGCCCGCCACAACGATATCCGCATCCCCTGCCAGAATCATCTGTGCTGCCTGGTTGACGCAGTTCAAACCGGAACCGCATACCACATTCATGGTAACAGCTGGAACTTCAATGGGAAGTCCTGCCTTAATGGATGCCTGACGAGCTACATTCTGCCCCTGGCCTGCCTGAATCACACAGCCCATGTACACCTGATCCACATCCTCCGGCTTCACACCCGCCCTGTTCAGCGCTTCCTTAATTACGATTGCACCCAATTCAGCCGCCGGTGTAGTACTCAAGGTACCGCCCATAGTGCCGATGGCGGTACGACATGCACCTGCCAAAACTACTTTTTTTGTCATCTTTCTTACCTCCATATTTCCTTTTACTATGACTGCTAATCATGATTGTTATTTTTTTATCATATCCACGGCTATAAGTTTAACATAGTCCTTCCTGATTTGCAATGTCTTTTCCTTAAAATTTCATGAACTGTTTTCAGTTCGCAGACATTCAGAGAATCATTTGTTTTTTCATAACTGCTCCCTGATTTTTTAGTGCAGGATCTATCCTCCTGCCGAAGCCCTTTGCATGGGGGGTACTGTCTACGCTTCCATCTAAATAATTCCAATCTCTGCCTATAATGCAATCACTGAACTCGAAGAGGCCCTCAACATATGATTTACAATCGTTTCTTCATCCTCTTCTAACTCAATATAATCTACCACATCTGTCAAGGGCAGAGACTTGTGAAGCAATTCCATATAATATTCGGCCTTATTATCATCTAAAGATACCATACATTTTTTAATGATGGAAACAATTTCTTTGATTTCATCTTTTGTCAAATCACGTATACATGGCGGTTCTGCTGCCAAAGTTTTTTCCGCTAAGGTATCTAAGTCTGTCCACCCCCAATATTCAGCAAATTCCATTTGGGTATGATTTTTGCCGGTAATATGGCTTAATTCACTCAAAGTATGGCTGCAATCACCATTCGACGCTGCAATGCTTTCTACTAAATTTTTCACTTTTTCAAGTTTCTTTCTATCCACTTGCGGATAATTTAAAATTTCTCTCATAAACCTCTCCTTCATAATTCACTGGTATATCTTCTTAATTAATTGTTACCATGTTCAAAGTATAGCACACGTCTTCTTTTCGCACAATCATATTGTCCTGTTTTGCCGCAGAATCATATACAGTTCACCACCATTCCGATTCGATCTCTAAAAATCTCGCAAAAATATCAGCATGTATAAACATAGCACCTACATGTCCAAAATGTAAATTTTTTTGTTGGGGAAGCTCTGACTGTTCCGGCATAGTATACCCCCTTTCCGAATCCCTGAAATAGATGGAAACATTATAATCAAAAAACGGTCAAAAACTCGTATCAAGCTTTTGACCGTTTGGTTCAGATTAACCAGGATAAGACACTTAGCTGCTGTTGCTGGTTCATTCTATAGCGCACATAGCTCAGAAAGACCCTGTTTGTTTTATGCTACAGTCATGAATGCCCTTTTTCTCTAAATAATTTTTTACTGTTAACACCTCGTTTTGAGTGCCTCTGATGATTTCTTCGGACTTTCTTTCTAAAAATGGCATAAAATCAAACAAATCCCCATAGGGCATTTTCTTTAATACAAATTCTGCTTTTACCCTATCCTTTCTATTGCTTACGAATAGCCCATACTTACCCTGCTCCGCTATGATTGCCTCTTTCACCTCAGTTGGCATCTGTTCATCGCTATCCATTTCTATCGTTTCGCCGCAATCAGCACAATGATATGACTGAAACCAATATAGTCTGTTATGATATATCTTATCTCCTACACTGGCCGAAATATTATGGCCGCAGTGACATTTTATTCTAAGTATGGCCACTGACTCCCAACCTCCTGTATTGTTTTAACTGTCACTTCTTTGCCTTTATTGGGGTATAATAATCCATCTGCTCATATCCCATGATTTCGTGTGCAAGCGGTGATGTAATTATATTCCCTAATTCCGGGCGTGACATATCCCTTTCAAACCCGTTTTCATTCAGAAACTTATCTACTTCTGCTTTCATAAGTTCGCTATCTGTTTTCTGGTCTATATCGGTTGCCACAGCATAAAGGCCGCCCTGAAAATTTATAATTTCAAACTCAGACGGAAAAACCATACCATCTTCATACATATATAGCCAATGAAAACCGCCATCTTCCCAATAAAGGAAATCTTTGGGAAACATGCTGCGTTTCTGTGAGGAAAACCATTCTTCAAACTTGTTAAATTTTTCCTCTCCAAACATTCCGGTTCCTGATGAAACCATTTTGCAAGTCGGCATTTCATAAATCCTTATACTCTGCATATATCCCTCCTGTAAATTCCAGATTCGTCACTGAATTCATTATACCTCTTTTTACCACTTTGGGGAATACATTTTTATGGTTCACACTTGTTTTTTCCTTCTGCCACTGATATAAAATGTATGTAACCCAAAATAAGAAAATTTGAAAAACACTCGAACCAAATTTTATATTTTACGACTATATTAGCGAGAGCTTTCAAATTAACAAATACAAGTATCAGGTGAATGCTATTTTCCCATTTTTTCTCTTGTTTTTCTCCCATTTCTGATATAGAATATAGAGATAAGTTCGTAAAACATGATATCATAATATGGGAAACTGTATATCAAGAAAGGAAATCAAACAACATGGCACAAAATCCTATTGTCACCATTACAATGAAAGGCGGGGATGTGATCAGTCTGGAGCTTTATCCTGAGATAGCTCCCATTTCCGTCAACAATTTTATCAGCCTTATCAATCAAAAATTTTATGACGGACTAATTTTCCACCGGGTTATCAAGAACTTTATGATTCAGGGCGGCTGTCCGGAAGGCACCGGCATGGGCGGCCCGGGCTACTGCATCAAGGGAGAATTTGCAAAAAATGGTGTGGAAAACTCTTTGAAACACACGGAAGGCGTACTTTCCATGGCAAGAGCTATGGACCCTGACTCTGCCGGCTCCCAGTTCTTCATCATGCACAAAAATGCGCCCCACCTGGACGGCAGTTATGCTGCTTTTGGGAAAGTCATTGAGGGTATGGATGTGGTGAACCGTATTGCAGAGACGCCAACCGATGGCCAGTCTGATCGTCCTTATGAGAACCAGGTAATGCAGACTGTTACCGTGGATTGTTTCGGTGTAGCGTATCCGGAACCGGAGAAGTGCTAAGGCACTTCTCCATAAAGGTATTATCCAATACAGTATACATATCCGCAGTTTCCGCCATATGTCAAAGGCTGCATAGTGCAATGTAATGTCTTCATGGAAGTGGTTGATGCTGTCATCACACCATTGAACTGAAAGCGGATGATAGAGTCTTCTATTTATATATCATATAACGTTCCGCCGAAAACAGAAATAGCTCGCTCTCAGCCTCAATCCGCTGCATTTCCTGCTGCACCCGCATTTCCTGCAGTTGTGTTTCCTGCTGCCTTTCCTGTAACACCTCTTCCAGCCGCAGAATATCCCTCTCAATGATTTTCTCAACAGTCTTATATCTGGCGGTGGTTTCCAATACCCTGGTGCCGTCAGGTTTATCCTTCGTAACCGTCTTCTTCCAACGCTGGCGGTTCTCTTTCTCCATCGCTTGTCTGCGTTCAATCAGCTTTTTCACCAATGCTCTCTGGCGCTTTTGACGCTGGAATGCCTCTTCCGCAAGCCGTTTCTGCAGCCGCTTCTTTTTCAGTCTCTTCTCCAACCTGCGCCTGTTTTCTTCCCGTCGTTCCCTTGCCCGATCGCTGGCGCTTCTGGAAGGAACACTCCAAGTCTCCGAACGGCACTCTTCTTTGGAGGCGCCATAATAAATGTTGGTATAAATTTTATCCGTACTCCCAAAGCAGAAGCCGGGCTGTGCCAGGGCCGACCGCAGACTCTCCAGCACCCATGCCTCATACTCAGGATCATTTTTCATTGCTGTATACCCTTCCTCTGAAATGCTCACGGAAATATTCTCCTGCCAGCGGCTCGGGTGTACGGGCATCTGCCGGATTTGCTGTGCAATATACTGCTTGTATTCCTCCATGGTCATCCTCTGTGCAGGTGTACCGTTTTGTGCCGCAGCATTTCCCGCTCTTTGATTCAGCACCGCCTGCTGGAAGGTTCCTGAAATATTCGCTGTACCGGCAGTTCTGCCGTCTGCATATGCCTGAACCCGGTTCTCTGTATTTTTCGTATAACCTGAAACCAGTGTATTCATCCGCTCTCCTTTCTATTGTTGACAAACAATGTATAGCAAACGTCACCAAAGTGAAATATTCCACAACCTGCTGTAAGGCATTTCATTTTACCTATATATTCTATCGGATAAAACACTTGTAAAATTAAGTATCAGTAGTATCTTCATCTCCCCAGGTCATTATCAATATGCCCAAGCCAATGCCTTTTTCCGTCAAATTACGTTTTACATCAAATTGCCTTCTCTATGGATTGTCATTCTATTTTCTTTCCTCTCGGTTTTCCAATACTTGCATTTATTATGTGAATTGAGTATACTACAGAAAAAGGTCCTGATGCACATGGCAAATATATCAGCCATTTACGCACACACTGGTACGAACGCAAAAAACAGCGAAAATATTTCCGTTTATGAATATAACGGCACACATCCTGACGAAAGGTAATATCCAATGAAACAAATGAATCAACTCTCTCTATTTGATATCCAAAATGAATCATCCCCTGCTCCCGGCATGGCGCCTCTGGCCGAGCGGATGCGTCCACAGAATCTGGAAGACTATATCGGCCAACAGCATTTGTTGGGAAAAGGCATGATCTTACGCCAGATGTTGGAAAAAGATATGGTTCCTTCCATGATCTTCTGGGGTCCGCCCGGCGTAGGCAAAACCACCCTGGCCAAAATCATTGCAAACCGCACCAAGTCTGACTTCGTGAATTTCAGTGCTGTTACCAGCGGCATCAAGGAGATTAAGGAAATCATGAAACAGGCAGAGGAAAACCGCGCCTTCGGTGTGCGCACTCTCTGTTTTGTAGATGAAATTCACAGATTTAACAAAGCACAGCAGGACGCCTTCCTTCCCTATGTGGAAAAAGGCAGTATCACCCTCATAGGCGCTACCACAGAGAATCCTTCCTTTGAAATCAATGCCGCTCTGTTGTCCCGCTGCAAAGTTTTCGTCCTGAAAGAATTGACCCAGACAGATTTGGCCCAAATGCTCTCCCGCACCTTACATGACAAACGAGGTTTTGGGAACAGCACAATCCATATGACCGATGAATTGCTTGGTACCATTGCCGCTTTCGCAAACGGAGATGCCCGCACCGCACTGAATACTTTGGAGATGGCTGTCCTGAACGGAGAGATTTCCCCTGACGGTTCCATCACCATACATCAAAGCACCCTGGAACAATGTCTGGGAAAAAAGACCTTACTATATGACAAAAAGGGCGAAGAACATTATAACCTGATCTCCGCCTTACATAAATCCATGCGCAACTCTGACCCTGACGCCGCCGTTTACTGGCTGGCAAGGATGCTGGAAGCCGGCGAGGACCCCCTTTTTATCGCCCGCAGGCTGATCCGTTTCGCCAGTGAGGATGTTGGCCTTGCAGACAACAATGCCCTGCAGCTTGCTGTTGCCGCATATCAGGCATGTCATTTCAACGGAATGCCCGAATGTAACATTAACCTGGCCCAGACTGTCATTTACCTGTCCCTGGCCCCCCGTTCCAATGCCGTGTACAGCGCATATGAAACAGCCAAAAAAGATGCGCTGGCACAGCTTGCCGAACCGGTACCCCTCAATATCCGCAACGCTCCTACAAAATTGATGGAAGAATTACACTACGGAGAAGGATATACCTACGCCCACGACACGGAGGAGAAAATCGCCCGCATGACCTGCCTGCCGGAAAGCCTGAAGGACAGGCGATATTATCTGCCCACAGAAGAAGGAGCAGAAGCCACCCTGAAAACAAGGCTTAACCACAGCAGAGCCTTCCGGCTGGGCGAGGAATCTGCCTGCGACAACGCTTCACCCCTATAAGTTTTATTTCCGAGCAGTCACGCAGCCTAATTGATTCCTGCGGTTATCCTGTCTGTATGGATAACCGCATCTGACTCTGTGACAGGTACGGATACTCTGATTTTCAGGTAAGAGACTGTTTTTCATCGGCAAAATGCTCTGCCTCCCCATGTTCCAGAAACCCGTTCAGGCAAATGCTTCCATCCTCCTGTCTGGTGATTCCGCCATGAATTGCCCGGTGGATGTCCATATTCGTAAACCGGGAAATATCTGCTTCCTCTCCTTGTACATTGACACTTTTTTCCCCATCAAAATAGTAATTAGAATTATGATACATATCCCCCATGTTCTGGGTTCCCCTGGCCTCCAGTTTGTCCGGCAGATTTCCCTGCGTCCTGATGGACAATATATTCCTGACATGAAACGCCGTATTTTGGGCATCCGTTGTATAAAGTCCTACATTATAGGAATCGTTATTATACGAAATAACGTTTCTCACATGTGCGTCCGGACTGCTGTTGGCATCAACCCCCTTCTCCCCATTGGCAAAGGCAATACTGTCCTCAAGCCTGTGTCCGCAGGCAATGCTGGAGCCGCCCAATTTGAAACCATTTCCAAGTCCCACATGTATTTCCTTTCCCTCCTGATCCAGCACATATCCATTTCGGAAAGCCAGACAGTTCCGAATCAACACACTTCCCGTAACCCCCTTTTCCACCTTTGCGAAAAGATCAAATCCATCATCCGCATTGTATGCCGATATACATCCGTCAAATACATTTCCCTCCCCAACCGTAATTTTAGCGGCAAAACCATCCGAATCCGTATACCCCGGGTCCGCATTCAAGTATGAGGTGCAGTTGATAACTTGATTGTCACAGGGCCATTCTTCCCGACTGTCACTTCCCTGATAACTTGCTATCTGAAGCCCTGTACTCCCATTCCGGTAGACATAAATCTGTTCCAATCTATTATGGTTACCTGCCAAATGAATACCTCTGACACAAGCCCTGGTATTGGTCACATCAAATCCACGGCAATACCAATAATCCGCTGCAATTGTCAGCCCTTCGCCTATCCCGCCGAAGTCAAGCACCGGCCTGCCGCCATCCTCCGCCATCAGGCAAATAGGGTTCTGTGCCGTACCATCCATCCCCCTGGCTATCACAAGTGCCTTTTCCAATAAATATCGTTCCCCCATGAGTATCAGCTTTTGTCCAGGTACAGCTCCTTTCACCGCCGTATGCAGATCCATAGGATCTTCTCTGGTGCCTGCGGCATCTCCTGTTCCATGGGGACTGATATAAATCTCCTCTCCCTTATGAACAGAATATGACACTGCAAAAGGTATCGTAATCGTCTCATAACTTCTCAGCCGCTCATATGGAGAAGGACAATACCCTGCCTTTGGCGTAAAGGACACCAGAAATGAATTCCGTCCCTTCCGCAGTTTCAGCGGAATATAACTCCTTGTCCCCGCCTGCATCGCTTCCTCCGCCACAAATTCTCCTGTGTCTTCCCTGCTGCCTTCCATCCTTTTGGTGCTACCCATATTTTCCCGGATTCCAGACAGCGCTTCCGCGTCTTCTCTGCTGCCTTCCATCCTTCCGGTTCTGCCCATACTTTCCCGGATTCCTGACAGCGCTTCCGCGTCTTCTCTGACAATTTGCAGCCGGCCGTCAGCATTTGCATAAACCATCAACACATAGTTCTCTTTGTTAGCAATATCTGCGGATTGTATCTCACAAATCGGTGTAACCATAACAACCGGACGGGGGGCTGCAGGTTCATCTTTTTCCGGACTTATGGTATCCAACCTAATATTTTTCACATGAACTTTCGCATTTCTGGAGGCAAAAAAGCCCACATAAATATATTTCTTATCCAGTTTTGTCAACGCATCCCCTGCATCATCATGATAATATTTCCAATCAGCTTTTTCTCCCTCCGCATTTGTATAACTCAGCACATATCCGTCATTCATACGCCTGAGCGACAGGTGGAATTGTGTAAGCTGCGCTATATCACGCATCTTCTCCGGTGCATTCGTATGGGCGCCTACAATATTGTAAATACCCGGTTCCAGCCCCTGTCTGGGCGCAGAAGTCTCCAACGTCCTCATGGTACTCTGAAAGTTTTGCACCTGAGTGCCTTCTTCATTGACCAGAGGCGTAATTCCCTTTTTCTCCTGAGCGCCAATTCCCAGCCTCATGGAATATTTTTCTCCCGTATCCGACGGACAGCCTTCCACCGGATTAAATTGATACTCCACCCGCGTCACGCTTGTCATATAAGAATTATTCCAAAAAGTAGCCTCATCACCATGGGGCCCTATGGCATCGGCCGCCATCAAACCAAACCCATCCTGTCCATTGGAAAATGTCCACTGCTCCACCTCAAACTCTGCGCTCAATGTAAAATTTTCTTCCGCTGCGTCCAGTTTCGTATAATAAAATGCAAGCCCATCCGTGGAAGCCGGTACCAGCTTTCCCTTCCCATGCAGACTCCACAGTATCAAAGCTCCTGTCTCCACACTGCCGGAAAAGCCATTATGCTCTAAATCCACGCTGGTACCATACGCCACAAAAGACCAATTCCTTTTTTTCATCTCACCCATACCGTTTTATCCCTTCCTTATCCGCTTTTTTGTCCGCTTCCTTATCCGCCGACCTATCCGCTTTTCCGCCCGCTTTCCTATCCGCCGGCCTATCCGTTTGCTCTTATATTTTATAACAGCCTCCTATCACAAAAATGCAAATTACTTCCCATTTTTACCCTCAACGACATATTTGCCCCTATTTTTGCTTCTTTATACATTTTAACGTACAAAAGCATGTATTACAATGAAAAACATCATAATTGTCGAAAAATTTGCAAAATTGTTATGAAAAAAATCTTGACATTGTGGTATACTTGTGATGGTATAATTTGTTTTGTTTCTGATTTTATAAGGAGAAATGTCCTATGCTGATCTACATATGTGAGGAGTCAGAAAATGATGCTTTGCAATTAAAGCATCTTCTATCTACCTTTTCCCAGGAAAAGGGGTTGAATTTTGAGGTGATCCCTTTTTCCTCCGGCAAGGAGCTGTCTGCGGATTACAGGCAGGCATTACGCCAACCGGACCTTTTATTCCTCGATATTCACATCGGAAGTGAAAATGGAATTGATACGGCAAAGGAACTGCAAACCATTGGCTATAAAGGAGACATTATCTTCACGCTCTCCTCTGTAGAACCTATTACTGATATTGATGATACGGAACTTCTATATTGTCTGCGGAAACCATTTGACTATCCTCAGTTCATGAACATAATGAATCAATGCTGTCCCATCCATCCAAAATCACAGCAACTCTTTTCATTTGTCCAGAAAAAAAAGGAGATTTCCATCCCCTTTACGGATATATTGTTTTTTGAAACAGGGCAGCCGCACACTGTCATTCTTCACACAACCGCTGAAAATGTAGTCTTTCGAGGTGCCTTATCAGAGATTGCAGACTATTTTCAAAATGTTGATAACTTTCTGCCTGTGGGTCGAAGTTTCGTAATCAACCTGAATCATGTAACCGGACGGCTCCGAAATGATTTGATCATGTCCGACGGTTCCATTGTACAGATTCCTCTGCGAAAACAAGAAGATGTATTACAGGTAGTAAAAGATTGGAAGAAAGAGGAAGCCTCCGGCCATGAGCCAAAGCACTCTCCGTAATCTCCTGCATGAATATATGAATAATCACTGGAAGGATAATGCAGTGCTGCCTTTCACGCAGACTGTTGAAAACATCACGGCATATGATTTCCTTTGCGTTGAAAATATGGCTGAAAATATATTACATCCCACCATATGTACAAACCGCACAAGGCATAAATGGCCAGTGGGCCGTTTCATGCCTTGTACATGGTCTGATTGTACTATCATTTCGTGCGCTCTGGCGCATACGGAAGCTGAAGGCTGACAGAATGCCTTATTGTGCCAACTTTGTACTATACACGCCTTTAAATGCACGATATGTCTTTGCCATTCCTTCTGCAAAATCCGTATAATTAATACCCAATTCCTTTTTGCCCTTTTCATTGGAGCAAAGCTCTGTTTCTTCCTCCGTCACCGGAAACGGAAGCGGGATTCCCTGATTTTGCGCCTCTTCCACAGTCATTGGCATTTCATTCACTTCTACATCTGCCGCTTTTCTTAGTTCCTCATAAAAGATTTCATAGGTAACGACCTTATCCTGGCACAGATTATAAGCCTGCCCATAGGCCGTTTCATTCATAAGGCACCTTATCACCGCCTCTGCAGCATCTTTTATATATAGAAACTGAAATGCTCCTGGGGCATTTGTGATGTGGGGAAGAACATGATTTTGAACCATCATTTGAATATACAGTGCTTCCCTGGGCGCGTAATTATATGGCCCATACAAAATAGCCGGCCTTAAAACAGTACAGGGTATGCCCCTTCTGCCGCATTCCTCCTGCACTTCCCGTTCCAGGGCAACCTTCCCCGCAATATAGCTTCCTGCCTCCCCTGAAAACAGCCTGGTTTCCAAAGGAGTAGTTTCATCTTTTCCCCCCTCCTTAATCCGTTGTGCTCCCGATGCAGCGCTGTCCGCATTCATTATATATTCTATCGCCTCTGAGCTGCCTCCAATACTTCCCGGATGAATTATTCCACGTTCGTACACATCCACAGTACTGATAAAAATATACTGCTGCACATTTCCCGGCATATTCCGAAGCACCCTGGCAATATCACCTTTCTCATAAGCGCAGAAATCAATAATGACATCATAATCCTCCTTACAGGACTGCCATATCCCTTCATCTCTCCTGTCGCCCGTAATCTGCTTTACCCCCAGCGCTGCCATAGAATACGTACCCCGGTTTACCACTGTAATATCATGTTCTTTTGATGCCTGCATCACAAAAACCCTGCCAAAAAAATAACTTCCGCCAATCACTAACAGTTTCATTTTCATCCTTCTATCACTTCTCTATTTCTGCCAATTCCTCCGGCTTTGTCAAGTCCAGGCAGAGCATTCCCCAGCCTGCACCCCCAATCACCTATGGGAATTAAATTCTTACAGTTTTCTGTTGTTAATTCTCCATAGTCTTCCACACTTTCCCGCAAAAAATTCCATGGCTTCCTCCAATGGTAACAATGGATTATGTAGGTGTTGCCACATCATCCCATTCATCTTCTCCGAAATTGATCATCCAATTCAAAGTTTTATGCCTTTCCTGCACCACGCCATGCTCCAATCCTGCCGGGCCGCTCATGCGATGGATTCTCGCATCCACTGCTGCCCAGTCCATGCGATAAATCAGATCCGCCTTGTCCAGAATCTCTGCGGGAGTACGCATGACTGTTTTCGCACAGATATCTTCCACGGAATGAAATTCCTGCATATTTCTCACCATCAGCGGTACATCACATAGTTCCACCGGATCATTCCATTCCGTCAATCCCAACACCCATTCCAACACATACAGATTCTCATACTGCCATGAATACTGAATCTTCGTCATCTCATCCGGATTGTCATTCTGTATATAGTTGAATTCTTCAGGACTCAGTATTTCTTCCAGTTTCTCAATTCCATAATTATCCTTTACCTTTGTGATAAATTTCCTGGCTTCCTCCACACTCATATGTTCCTCAGGATTCAACATACACTCCGAATACAGTGCCACCACCATCAATCCAAGCGCCCTGCATGCCACCTCTTCTTTGCTTCGGAGCACTGCCATGTCCTCATCCTGATTTAATGGCAATTCACATACATAAATCCCTTTGTCAAAAAGGTATTTCATATTTTTCATTCTCCGCGCCCTTTGTTTCTCCGTACATGCTTCCAGGAACTTCGGATTTTTATCCAACACAAAAGGAAAATAGGCATCCAAATCACTGTCTCCATTTCCATCCAGAATCACCACGGCCTCTTCATCCACAATGCCAAGGGCCACAGTGCCCTGATCCACTATCAGCACACCTTCCACTGCTCCCGCCACATCCCACATAATATCCCGCACTACATCTACATCATCCTCCAGTTTCACCTGAGAATCCCTTGCCTCCATTTCAATGTAAATGTATGCCTTTGTCTGCTGGATATGATGGCACAGATTAATCTTAATATCCTCATTACACTCCTGAACCTGTGAGAAAAATCCACAAACTGCATTTTTCTGATTTCCTATAAAATTCTTCTCGTCTTCACCCATGGATGGAAGTAATATGGATATGGATACATCACAGTTCTCATTACCTATGACCACGGAATTACCGCTCTCTGCCGCTTCCATCCCAAAACCATCCGTGATCGCAACTCTGTTTTTATCCAGGTCCGCCTCCCTGCTGAACAAAACCATGATTTCCTTCTGCGGCTTTTTCTTTGCCGCTTCCCTTTTTGACCTATTTTTTAAACTCATTTGTTTTCTCCTATTCCAGTTCCGCAACTTAGAACAATTTCTGTCCGCCAAGTACACGCGGACTGAAATTGTTCTGGGTATCAGCCGCTTCTATGGCCGCACACATTCCTGCCATCCGGGCCTTCCCTTGTTCCATTGCCCTATACTGTTCCCTTAAGCTGACTGAGGCGTACATAGTGCCTCCTCCAACTCCTTCCGATAGCCGTCCGCTCCATTTCGGGCATCGAATTTTGACGCCAATTCTGCTGCTCTATTGAAATAGAAATCATACAGCTTTGGTATACTATACACCCCGCTCTCCTGATACAGCGGAAAAGTATCATCCAAAGACAGCTTGACCATTGCATCACGCTTCTGACACACCTTATCTGTTGAGGAATCATCCGCAGATAAATTTACCACGGAACCTTGCGCCTCTTCTTCCTTGCTCTTACCGAGTTCCCGGAAAAACAGGCACACATTAATGCAAAATCGAAACTCATCCGAAGGGTCACGCCAATTCAGCCACTCTTTCCAATGCTCCTTATAAATTTTCAACGCCTTACCAAGATCCGAATACGCATAACAGGCGAGGAAATCATCCCATCGCTCGTACTCCGTCTCCCCCTGCAGATTTCGTTCCATTATCCTGCAGTAACCAAGCGCCTTGTCAAATTCCTTCCGCCTCATAAAATAGTGCATAAAATGCTTCTTCATGCGCAGCCACGCAGCCATCCGCTCACCGCAGGTCAGAGTAAAATTCTCAATCTCCTTAGACAGCGCCACCGCCTTCTGCATATTCCCCTGTTTCAGATAAAAATCAATCTCCACATTCCGCTCGCAGGCCGCACAATCACTGTTGGAATCTCTAGGCAGCTTCTCATATTCATGGAATGCCTTTTCCGCCTTCCCCTGATCAATATGCTTATAGAATTCATACATTATCAAATACCAAGGTTTCAGGTTATACCCATAACGCAAAAACCTCCCCTTCGCATCCTCGAAAAATTTCAGGCAATCCTCCATAGGAATCTGGTAAAAGGACTCACAATGTGACAATACCCATTTATAAATCCACAGCACATGATCCATGCTGTTCTCATAAATATATCTATCAAAACTTGTAGCAGGTGTATCAGGATACTTATCGGCCAGGGACAAAAGCTCTGGAAACACCACCATCAAATCCATGGCATCCCCATAAAAACAAGACTCATAACATATCTCCATCCGGAAGTACATTCTAAACGGTATATCCCCCTGCCTGTCCGCCTCTGCCGCAGCAGCACGAATTGCAGACATCTTGGCCTTGCCATGTTCCATCTTATCATAAGTATTTTTCATTTCCACCGGATCATACATCTGAAAGCCCCCTCTCCATCAAAGTCATAATATTACGATTCAGCATCCCCATCTCATTATTGTGCAAGGTAAACCCTCCAATCTGCAGCGCCTGCACATATAAAATCTCCACGAACACCTTCATGTCCTGCTCCCTTTCGCAGTCTGCCAGCTTCCGCACCAAAGGATTATGATAATTAAAATACAATGTGGCCGCCCTCTCATTGGACAGATCTGAAGCAAAAGCATCCAACATATTAAAAAACAGAGAATCGGACTGCGACCTGGAGTTTGCTATTTGACGTTTCAGCAATGTATTCTCATCCATCAGATAAAAGGCGGGCAGATGATATGGCGAGAAATATTTCAGCTCCGCCTTACAATCGTATGGCTTTAAAATACGATTTGCTATTTTCAGAAACTCAAATCCATCATCCTGATCCTCCGGTGACAAATCCTTCATCAAATCCTCCACAGCCCAATCTTCCACAGCGCTGACCTCAATCCGGTACATTGCACCAAGACGCTTGAGCAAATCCAGGGAATGCACATAGGACACATTAATCAACTGCTTGTCCTGGGCGAAGAACAACTGGGAGAGCTGCTTATATTTCTCTTCCGTAGGCGCATAAATCAATGGCTCCCCGCTGGTCCGAAGCTCATAGCCCGATTTGCTGCCCCTGGTAGTCTCAAATTGAAAATAATCCGCCAATGTGCCGAACAGTTTCGGTGTTGCCAGGGCAAGAGACATCAGTGTAAGCTGATGAATCCGGAAGAACTGCCGGAACTTCTCCGGTGCATTTTCCGCCAAATCCGCAATATAATCCGTCAGACAGTCCTCTATGACCTCCCTTGCGGCTTCCAGCACTTCATCCACATAAAATCCCTCTCTGGAAGCGGTGGGACGCAAATCCGTGGCATTGACAATACACTTGGTAAATACTGCCCAATCCGGAATCAGGTTGTCCCCCTTTTCCGTCAGCAGCATATTTTTCAGATAGATTCTATGGCTCACTCTTGCCGAGGGCAGCACCGGATAATTTCTGATATAAGCCACACCGGATACATTCCCTTCCTCAGAGCGAAAAGGCACACAGTCAAAAAACTGTTCATCAAACATCAATTTACCGAACAGCAGCAGCTCCTGCTGATTGGTGCTGCGCCCCTCCCAGGGCAGATAAGTGGGATTCATCTGCTTTTCCTGACCATTTTGGCGAATATTGATAGGAAACGGCAAAAGCAGTCCATAATAGGTGATTAATTTCTCTATCACTTCTCTGGTAAAATACGCCTCCATTCCAGGCTTCGCCAGAAGCATCACACTGGTTCCGCAGGAAGCCGCCAGCGCTTCATACTGCGCCGATTCCTTTCCCGGGCCATCTTGCATTTTTCTCTTGTCGGAATAATCCTGCATCCCCTTCACTCCGAAATTGCTCTCTGTATACTCCATTTCTGAGTCTTCCTGCACCGACCGCTTTGCTTCTACACTTCCTTGTGACTCTCCCTCCTTGAAATCATTCCGGTTCACTTTCCGTATGGTGTAAGTGCCGTCCGGCTTCCCCCGCCACTCCAGCACCGGTGCATCCGTTCCCTTACAGGAGCGGGTCAGCATCTTGATTTCATCAGATACCATAAAACAGGACAACAACCCGATACCAAAGCGCCCGATATAATCCGTCTCTATCCTGCCATTTTCAAGATTACGCTTGGAAGACTCCCCTATTATAGCAAGGAACTGATGAATTTCCTCTTCCGTAAGCCCCTGCCCGTTATCAGAAAAAATGAGACTTCTGCCCTCATCTATTTCCAGAGTGATACACCCTGTTACTTCATATTCAGTACAACTTTCACCTTCTGAACTACAATTTCCGCCCTCTGAACTACAACTTCTGTCTTCCATCTGAACAGGTTCTTCCTGCTTCTTCCTCTTCCCCTCCTGCAGCTTCTTCCTTCCGGTAATGGCATCCACCCCATTCTGCAGCAATTCCCTGATATACACATCCGGGCTGCTATAGAGATGATCTGACAATATTTCGATCATGCCCCCCAGATTCACTTTAAAACGATAGTCCTCCATCTGTCCACGCCTCCTACTTCCAATTCCGCATTCGCCCGCCAGTATCACAGTCCACACACAGCACCCAGATAATCAAAATAGATTGCCAATCATCAAGGATATGTACCTTTACACTCATCCATAATGTATGTACCATGCACAGAACAGTTACTTTTTTTCATTTCTTATGGACTTTCTTCGTCAATCCATTTTACTGTCGGCAAGCCTGAAATTGATATTATTATACTGCATAATTTTGCTTCTGTACAGAAAAATTGAAGGCAACACACACCAAATGGGCAGTTACCCAATTACTTTTCACACCCACGCCAGATTAATTACCCATATCTGCCAGTGCTGTATAGTTTTCTGTGCATTTTTGAAAAAGAAAGTGCAAAAGTGCTTGCTTGTGACGCAACGTAATGAGATATACTATACGAGGAGGTGTGAAATGGATAAACATAAAGCGATACCACCCGGGTTTATGACCATTGGTGAAATTGCAAGGAAAATGGACGTTACTGTACGGGCATTACAACATTACGACAGAGAGGGCTTGCTTTCCCCATCTGCCATGAGTGAAGGAGGGCGTAGGTTATATACAGATAAAGACATAGTAAAGCTTCACCAGATTTTGTCTCTCAAACATTTAGGCTTCTCTTTGGACGACATAAAGAATCGGCTTATTCCGCTTGATACACCGGCTGAAATTGCTGATGTGCTCATGGAGCAGGCAGCCGTTGTCAGACAAAAAATAGAAAGCCTGTCTGAAGCGTTGAGGGAATTGGAAGTGTTGCGGGAGGAAGTCCTTCAAATGCAGTCAGTTGA